>NZ_QIMI01000100.1:0-6225 GCF_007050195.1 Sulfolobus sp. B1
CAATATTAGATAAGAACGTTCCTAAAAACGGTGAGAAAATAGCAGTATATTACTCTGATGAAAGCAGTAAAAAGGATAGTGTAACCTTTTCCAAACTAAAGAACCTATCAGATTCATTAGGAAATGCGCTAGTTAAGGACTTAGGAATAAAGAGAGGAGATAGAGTAGCAATATATTTACAGCCTAGAATAGAGACTATAATAACACTTCTAACCATCTATAGGGTAGGTGCTATAGCATTATCAATCTCTCCGTTAATGGGTACTGAAGCTGTAGAATATAGACTAAAGCATAGTGAAGCTAAAGTCATATTTATGGAGGGTAATAGAACTGATGTTAGAAATAAAATAAAGAATATAGAATCACTTAATCATATAATCGTAGTTGAAGGGGAAGCTAATGCTACTAAGGAAATTGAATTTTGGGATTTAATAAAATCTTCATCTAAAGGTTTTGAGGTAGCTGAAACCAATAGTGAGGAACCAGCTCAACTATTTTACACCTCAGGGACTACTGGTCCTCCTAAAGGAGTATTACATGCACATAGATTTGTCCTAGGGCATATACCTACTTTTCAATTATACTTTGAACTAGCACCAAAAGAAGAGGATGTCTTTTGGACTCCTGCTGATTGGGGATGGATTGGAGCAATAGGAGACGTTATACTTCCATCCCTATACTTTGGGAAACCATTAGTAGCCTACAAGAGGGAAGGTAAGTTTTCCCCTGAGGAGGCAATGAGAATCATGGAAGACTACCGAGTTACTTGTGCCTTCATACCTCCTACTGCATTAAGAATAATAAAAAATAAAATTTCTCCCAAGGAGTATGATCTCAAACTGAGAGCTATCAGTTCCGCTGGAGAAGCTGTGGGAGAAGATCTGATAAAGTGGGGTATGAGCGAATTTAATGTACCCATAAATGAATTTTACGGTTGCACTGAAGCGAACTTAGTTACAACTAATAATTCCTTATGGCTTAGGATAGGTTCTTTAGGCAAGTCATCTCCGGGACATCTTGTTGATGTGATAGACGAGGAAGGTAATTCTCTTCCACCTCATAAAGTAGGAGAAATTGCTGTAAGGATAGGTGATCCCTCATTATTTCTGGGATATTGGGAAAATGAGGAAGCTACCAGAAAGAAATTTAGAGGAATCTGGTTTTTAATAGGAGACTTAGGATATAAGGATGAGAATGGATATTTATGGTTCAAGGGAAGGGCAGATGACGTAATAAAAGTATCTGGATATAGGATAGGTCCAGAGGAGATAGAAAGTGTAATTTTGCAACATCCTGCAGTAAAAGAGGTAGCAGTAATAGGAAAACCTGATCCTGTCAGAGGACACATAATAAAAGCCTTTATCGTCTTAAAGGAGAACGTTGATGAGAAAAATATAGATAAAGATATACAAGAATTTGTTAAGAGAAGGCTAGCGTCTTATGCATACCCCAGAGAGATAGAGTTCGTAAAGGAATTACCTAGGACTGAGACTGGTAAGATTAAGAGACATGTATTAAGGGAGAGGGAAAGCAAAAGATAAATTGCTATCACTAAAAATTTTAATGAAATGAACTTTGGCAAATTGCTTGGAATAGCAATATTTCTCATAGTTATAATTCTTCAGTTATTTCTTATTACTGACCATAATCTAGCTGAAGTTCCCTCACTAGTAAAGGATAGCGTAATCCAACTCTTCTCTTTTAACTTACCTCAACCTATTATAAAATTTTACATTTACAATAGTAGTATAATATTGTCTTTTAATAATACTGATAACTTCCCATATACTTTACTAAATGTTAGTGGAAAATATACATACATCAAACATCCCGTAACATTTATTCCTCATACTGCCACTAACGCTACAATAATTATCACAAACTGGCAAAGTTTTATACAAGAAGCAAAAAATAATGACTATAATATTACCTTAACCTTTGAAATATATAATACCACTTTCTCTCAAAGTGAGACGTTATGAGTAAGTCAGGGAAAAGAAAATATTATCTATTAATGTCGGCCATGTTAGGTAACATCATAGTAGCGTTATTACCGGGATATTGGTGGTATTACTCAGTAGGAGGTATAGTTACCATAAAGGATAGTCTATTTGATATTTATTTACAGTTTTTAGGAAGAGAATATGAAATCATCAACTTAATAAACGTTTTTCTTTTTGCCTTTAGGTCTTATGTTATTACTGTTTCAGCTTACTATTTATATAAAGCCTATTTAGGAGAAAGATATAACTACATGCTCATCATGTGGGCAAGCTACTTATACATATTGGATCCCATCATAGCTTACTTAATATCAAATTATCTCTTAGGATTATTCATAAAGGTGAATTATCCTTTCTTCATCATAGGAAGTGAATCGATAAATGTTAAGGACAAGGGAGTTGAAGTATCCATGTTAATCCAAAGTTATCCATACATCTATTACTGGATAGCCTTAGCAGTTGGAACGCTAAACTTGATAACTAGATTTGTAAAGAAATAAACCTTAATTAGTTATCAAATAATATGAAACTTATTTAAATTATAACAAAATATTATAACAACATAAAATACTCAACATAGTATAAATAGCTAAAAGAGGGATTTCTAATTGTTTTACAATAAAATGTCAAACCTCTCCCTTGAGGGCGGGTAAAGTTTTTATTTACTATCTTCAGTAAGAGAGAATTCCAATTGTGGACTCTTTAACTTTTGAATAGCAAGCTGACCTACTCATTTCCTAAAGGGAAAGGTTTGCCCTCATTTCATCACTAAACCTAAAATTCAGTTGTAGTTGAACTGACCTCTTCCCCGCCCTAAAGGGCGAGGGTTCCACCGAGGTCTAAGGTGTTACTCCCCTTTACGAGAGTTACTCCGTTAGAAGAGACGAGGAAGGAAAGAGGTTTTTTCAATACGTTAACAATCTTCCTTATCCCCAGTTTCATTATGTTTAAAGCTCCATTAACGTCACTGTGGAGCTTATGACCTAAAGGGCAATTAATAACTCCCCTAGACTTCCTACTCACTTCAACATCATGAAAAGCACATAGTCGTGAAGTGTTATATTCAACAACTAGGAACACCTTTATACCGTACTCGTAAAGCTTATACACTATTGCCTCAATTAACTTACGATAGGACCAAATGTTAGAAGTGAACTTATTACCCTTATCTTGAGAGATGAAGTAAGGGTAACCAAGGTAGACTGTTGATACACCTAACTCCCACAATGACTTAGCAAGATGGGAAGCTAAAGTCCTATAGTAGTGTATTAATCTACGATAAAGCTTCTTAAATAATCGCTCCCTTTCTCTCAACACTTCCTCCCTAGCTTCAGTCTCGTGAATTTTCTCATCCTCAGCCTTTAACCTATCTAACTCTCCTATCTTCTTCTGAAAATAGAAGTAATCACTCTTAACGAGGGAACCACGGTAAAAGAGAACAGTACCGTCATCTACTGTAACAGTTGTTAACATGTTTATGCCCAAGTCTATTGAAGCTACCTTGTTACCTTTAGGTAAAGCTATTTGTATTTTATCCCTCTCACCGTGAATGATTAAGGATCCCTTGATTGGCCTTTTGCTCTTCTTTGCCGTAACCCTACCTACGTCAACTGGTATTTGAGCGTAGAACTTGTTTCCGTCTATGTATATCTCCAGCCTACCTTGAGTGCCAAACCACCTTAACCTACCAGCAAAGGGTATTTCCATCTTCCAGTCCTTCAGCAAATGCCTTTCCTCATCGACTTCATAGCGGTCTTGCCTAATGACTAGGATTAGCTTCCTCTTCCCCTTGTCTTTCCAATACCCCGGTGGTGAGATATGATTAACGAATTGCGGTAGACTATCTTTATTCTTCAGTGATGAGAAAAAGGAAGACCATGCTTCATTGTTCTTCTGTAAAACGGCTTTGTGCATTAACCACAAGTACCTCCTTATACTTTTCATAATACTTGTCCTAAGTACCTTTTAGGTCTACTTTATTCTATTGGAAGAACTGTTGTCTTCTCTCGTAGTTTTCCTCGTTCCATAGTTTTGCTGAAGCATCTGCTAACTTTCTCATTTTTCTTTGCTGATATCCGTTTGGAAATAGTCTAACTACGATTGTACGAACACTCCCCTCTGGTATTGCGGGAGTAATGGTCGGCTCCCGCTCCTCATCTTTATAAAGTTGACCAGAAGGGAGTGTTACAGAAGAAAGAGAGAAAAGTAATTTAAAAACCTTACCCCGCCTTAAAAGGCAAGGTTTGCCGTTCTTTTATCAGACTACTGGTAAGTCTCACGTCTTAAATCTACGCTTTAAATGTGATTATAGCTTAATCTAAATGCTATAATCGTCTTGAATTAAAAGAAACTCTACAATAGTCTTAAATTACTTGCCGCATGTGATCAAATATTCCTCAGCGACTTGTATTACAAAATCTTTAAAGTCTGTATAATTTAGTAATTCACACAAATAATCTTTATAAGTTTTTATCTCGCTTTCATCAATTAATCTCATATCAAGTATCATCCTCAAAGTTACAAACCAGGTGAGAAACCTAACTGTCATGTTATTATCCTTTAACATATCTTTAAAGTATGATATATGAGATAGCACTTCGTCTCTTGTTAATACACCCTTTTGTACTAGGTCAGGTATTGCATTCCAAACCCTATACCTAGTTCCGGTATCGGGAAATGATAGGAGTAAATAAATTTCCTCCTTTTTTAACTTATCAATATTTTTTAAAACGTAATTCCATGCTTCATGTTTAATATCCTTATCAGAGCTGGAGAGAAGAGAGGTAAGTAAATCAAAGGATAACTCATTACTGACTAATCCCCTTAATCTCTTAAGGGTTTCTTCCTTATTCATACTATCTTCTTAATTTTGCTTGAAGTATAAAACTATTTTACGTTAAATCTTTAGAGAGTTATAGAAGAATTTAAAGAGATATTAAGATATTCATAATGACTATCAACATTAATTAATAGTAAATTTTTTTACACATTCATCACCTATATTATTAATGAAACTTAGAGTAGGATTTATAGGGATTAAAGGTGGCGTTGGAAAAACAACTATAGCGTTATCAACAGCCTTTTATTTATCACAAAAATTTAAAGTTCTTTACATCGATAAGGATTTGTTATCTGTAGGTTCCTCAATTCTAGGTTTTAACGGTAAAGGTTTTCGTAGGGCAATAGTTGAGAATTTAGGAAGAGAGGAGTATGAATATAAGGTTAGTGAGAATCTAACATTATTTAAACTATTTAGTAGCCCTGTAAGGGAAATTGAATTGCATAGGCTAAGTGTTCAAAAAGAAGGTTTCGTTAAATCTTATTTAGATGTGGTTTCTAAGGGATACGATGCAATAATAATAGACTACGGTATGATTTTTGATCCATATAATCCATTAGTATATGACGAATACAAATTATTTATCGAAAATTTCCCAGAATATGTTATAGGAGCTGTTATTGTTACGGATCCAATTAAAGAGGATGTTTTAAATAGTGTTGAATATTTCAGATATGTTATAAACAAAATAGCTGCTAAACCTATAGCGCTTGTTGTAAACATGGTACCTGAATCTTGGGAGGCAAAAGAAGAAGTTGAAAATCTAATTAATGATATAAGTCATGATTTTTCCCCCGATATCATTTTAATACCTTATAAGAATGAATTCTTACATTACTCTAAGATAAAAGAAGAGTCCGAGTTATCAATAGTAGGGAAAAAATTAGAAAAGTTACTTAAATCTTGAAAAAACTAGATACATAGCTTATCTGACCTCTGCCCTAGGGGTTACGCTTATCCTCATTTTCTCATACTAATTGAAAATATTAAGATGCTTCAGACATACTATTCTGACCTACCTCCCGTCCTAGAAGACAGTTTGCTGTTCTTTTATCAGGATGCGTTTGACTACGAATAATACTTAATGTTATAAGCATGAAAGTAGAAAATAATTACCTATGAAATTAGTTTTAGTGGGTAAAATTTTTGATGGAGAGAAAATAATCGATAAGGGGACAATTATAGTGGAAGATGATAAGATAACTAAGGTCTTAGAAGGTATAGAAAAAGTTGATAATGCAAAGATAATTGAAGGAGATTTCATAATGCCTGGGTTAGTTGACGCACACATGCATTTCTTCGGTGTAGAGGAAGATAACGTAATGGCGTGGAACTTAGTTAATGAAATAGACGTAGCAATTAGGAGTACAAGAGATATGGAGG
>NZ_QIMI01000101.1:0-6075 GCF_007050195.1 Sulfolobus sp. B1
TCTTTAGGACTATCTGATGGTGCGACAGTGCAAGTAGCGGTAGTAGCACAATGAAGATAAAATCAATTTTTTTTTATTTTTGTTCTCATTATTTTCTATTAATGAATTAGCACGTTTTATGCTCATTTTTATTATAAGCTATTTTCCGAACTCATTTTCTGAAGATAAATTTAAATTTTTTAATCATAAGTCTAACTTATGGCTAAGGGTAATGTGAAATTATTTGTTAGGGAGACTTCTGGTCTGGTCAAGAACGTATCTTTGCTTGACGCTACTATGCTTAATGTAGCTAATATGGGTGCTGGTTTGGCAATATTCATTGGTATAAGTCCTTATATAGTAAAGGGTGCTGTATTATGGGTAGCATCCTTACTTACATTTTTGTTCACCTTACCTTTAGTAGTACTTTACACTTACTTCATTCAGAGGATTCCTAGGACTGGAGGTGATTACGTATGGTTGTCTAGGAGGTTAAACGGTCCACTAGGGGCTATAATGGGAATTGCTTTAGCTTTTAATATGCCACCTTTCTTTGCGTTGTCAGCTTTCTTTTCAGTATCTGCTATTAGTACGGTTTTATCAGTAATCGGTTCATTAGACTCTCAACCTTATCTAGTTAACTTAGCGAATAACGTGTTTACTACGAGTAATGCTTATTTAGCTTATGGGCTGGCTGCATTAGCTTTTACAATTATTATCTTAATAAATATTTTTAGACCTAAATGGGGTTATACTTTAACTTCTGCTTTAGGCATATTATCCTTATTGGGCACGTTAGTAGCTATCCTAGTTATAGCGTTTAATGTCAGTGATTTTCATGTGGTGATACAACCTTTTTTAAAGGCTTTTAATCTTACAGCTACACCATATACTGGTCCTAGGTTTAGTTGGTCTTCAACGATTTATATGATTCCTTATTTTGCTTCCTTTGCATACATTTGGCTATATGCAGGGCCTGCTGTTGCCTCAGAGATCAAATCAAAGAGAGGAGTTAGATATAATCTAATTCTAGGTAGCGTGTTGACATTAGTATTTATCACAGTTCCTTTCTTATTGATGGATTTAGCAGGGGGATATGGTTTTAATTACTCGCTCTACCCTACTTACACTTATAATTTCTGGTCAGTTAGTATAGCATTAGCTAAAAATTACGCTTTACAGTGGTTTTTGGGTATAAGTTTAATTGCTTGGGAGTTCTTCGTAATGGCTTTTGGTGTTGTTGTTTTTGCTAGATATGTTTTTGCGTTTTCCTTCGATAGACTATTCCCTGAGGTTTTCTCGAGGTTAAATAGAGAGGGTTCTCCAGTTTATGCTCATCTCTTGGACTTTGCCGTCACCTTAGTATTCTTGGCTGTGCCGATAATTAGTCCTAATGGTTATGAAGCGTTGTATAGCTATACTCCTTTAGCTATTGCTTACCTTATCTTAGTTAGTATTGCAGGAGTTCTTCAATCGTTAAAGGAGAAGAATGCTGGTATGCTTATATCTTCAATCCTCTCAATACTGTTCATGGGTTTCATGGGGTACTATGCGTTTACTAACCCATACTTTGGAGTGATCACTTCAGAAGGTCAGCCTTATCTTCCGGGCATAGCATATATACTTAGCCTAATTGGTTTAGGGGCAGTGATTTTCCTCTCGTCTTACGTTTATAGAATGAAGAAGAACGGGATAGATATAAGACTAGTTTATAAGGAGATACCCCCTGAATGATGTATTAGTTTTTTCGCTTTAGTTTTTAAGGATGGTTGGTTTATGTTCTGTAAACACGTGCGTGTAAAAGTGATATGCTGAGGAGAAAGTTTTTCCACAGACACAATAATATTTATCTTTTGCATATTTTAGTAAATACCTTCTGCTCTCTCCATACAGTTTATCTAGGAAATTGTTCAGTTCTCTTTTTCTCTTCAACATATCTTCTTCTTGTAGGACGTGATCCTTTACTGCTAGTAAAAATGGATAGTAGGATAGCCTTAAATTTGCGCTCTTTTTCTTGTTTTTCATTATTTTGTTTAAAGCTTCAACCATAGTCATAGCTCTCTATATGAGAGTATTCTTTATTATTAAATTTATATTTTTCCCAAATGGTAACGTTATATCAAAGTACTTATTTATTTTTTCAATAATTTTTTCAGTAAATTTTTATATTAGATAAGAAAAATTTACCTTCACGTAAGTGATCGTTATTGAGTTATTTCGGCTAAGGTACTAACTTTAGTTTATCTTAAGGCTTTTCTTTAAGTTGTACTAATCTGAATAGCGTAAAGTTTATTTATGTGAAACCTTCAAGAGTATTTTGAGGAAATATGGCAACGGTCAGGTTTAAGTACAAGGGAGAAGAGAAGTCTGTAGACACTAGTAAGATAAAGAAGGTTTGGAGAGTTGGCAAGATGATAAGCTTCACCTACGATGAGGGTGGAGGAAAGACTGGTAGAGGAGCTGTTAGCGAGAAAGATGCTCCAAAGGAACTGTTAGATATGTTAGAAAAACAAAAGAAGTAAAAGCTAGAAATAAAATAACTGAATCATAAATAATTTTTTATAAGTGATACTTATTTTTCTTCCCGCTGTTTGATCTTCTCCTTTCAGAGTATTGCCTCTTAGATTTATTCTCAAGATTTATTCTCAGAGCGAGTTAATTTTTTGGCGAGAATAAAATTAGTTATCCTATACTTATGAACATAAACTACTTAACACTCTCCCATATGAGGAATTGTCTACAGTTTAACTATAGTGAATATTAATGAAGGATAAGTCTTTTAAGCAGGTTAAAAGGATTTTTAAACCACGAACAACTATCAGAGTAATTTCCGCACAAATGGGGATAGTACTTTAGACCTCAGCAAGACCCTAGCTCGTAAGGAGGTCGTAGTCTTGATGTTGGTATAGCTAGCTCACCTGGCTTTAGCAATGATGTCTGGAAAATAATTTAAATGATAACCTTTATGGCTGTTGAGGTGTTAATGAAGATATGGTAAATTAAGGAGATTTTTGTCGTTCACTCCTAAATAACAAATTTTCAGCTCTTGTGTAGAATTTTATTTAAGTAATCCTTTTATATGTATAAAAATTTAATAATATTATGGAAGGTACTACTCTAAAAGGTATAATATTATCAGCTCTAACATTATTTATTTTACTTCCTACGTCTCTAATTGTATATTCTTCAGTGGGAAATACTTACATATCTCCTACCTATTCTCAATCCCAGGTCATTTCAACGTTAAATTATAATACGCCAATTTACCTTTATATCTTTATTCCTCCTAAGAACCTCAATTCACTTTATTTGATGGCACAAGAGGTTGCTAACCATCAAGTTAAGCCTCTAGCCAACTCTCAATTAATTTCTATGTTTTCGCAGGAGAATAAAGTCTCTCAAGTAGTAAGCTACTTAGAGAGTAAGAACTTTACTGTATTGTATAAAGGTCCGTTTGAGGTCATCGCTGAGGCAACTGCTCTTCAAGTCTCTTCAATTTTTAACACTAAGTTAATCCTAGTTAAATCGCTAAGTGATGGAGAAATATATTATAAACCAGAAGGTAAAGTCAGTATACCTCCAGAACTTAATAACGTCTTGATAGGAGGTCTAACTAATTTCACTAATGTTCAATTACCTATGATTCAATTGGGCAAGATCGTTAACGGTAATTTGTTGTTGGGTAATCAAGTATCTTCATCTTTCACCTATACGTTCCAGTTCTCTGCAACATGGTATACTCCTCAAGATATTGAAGGAGCGTATAATATCACTCCACTGTTCAACGCTACAGCGGATAAGAAAGTTACTATTGCATTAATTGAAGCTTATGGTGATCCAGAGTTATATCAAGACGTTAAGATATTTGATCAGCATTTCCATTTACCTCCTGCTAATATAACTATTTTACCTATTGGTAGATACGAACCTCTCAATGGGCTAATTACGGGCTGGTATGGGGAGGTAGCGTTGGATGTAGAAATTGCTCACACTACTGCTCCTTATGCTAATTTGCTTGTAGTAGTTGCCCCCTCAGCTTCAATACCTGCATTGTGGTCCGGTATTAATTTGGTAGTCAGTGAGGACTTAGCTCAAGTGGTATCTATGAGTTTTGGTCTACCAGAGATTTTATTTGGAGCGTCAGGCTTTTATGCGTTTTTCGAGGGACAACCATTTCCAAATTATCCTTACTTAGACTATTATTTTGAGATTGGAACTGCTGAGGGTATTTCTTTCTTTGCCGCTTCTGGTGATCTAGGAGCTTATAACGATCTTCCCACAGTATATGGTGCTGCAAGCTATCCAGCATCTTCACCTTTCGTAACAGCAGTTGGAGGAACTACTCTATTCCTTAACGTGACTTCAGGTTATATTTCGAATTACAATTCTACTGCAACTTATGGCTATGAAACTGCTTGGAGTGTTAACCCATTATATTTTGGTGAGGTAGAAGGTACTGTGTCGTCTGGTGGTGGGTATAGTACTCTATTTCCTTCTCCTTGGTATCAGTTTTACATTACTCATAGCGATTATAGAACTATACCAGATGTTGCAGCTGATGCTAACCCATATACTGGTTTTGTGATTTATGCCTTAGGACAAGAGGTAGTAATAGGCGGAACTAGTTTAGCTACGCCACTATGGGCTGGGATTATTGCAGATATTGATGGTTATTTAGGCCATCCATTAGGTTTAGTTAATCCGTTACTTTACGAAATTTATCAAAATTCGACATTATATCATGAGGTATTTCATTCAATCAATTTTGGTTATAATGGATATTATTATGCTAATGGATCTTATAATCTAGTTACTGGATTAGGAAGTCCTAATGCTGGTTTACTAGCTAGTACAATTAAGCACTTGATAAGTAAGAGTTTAAGCATATCAGTAAGTACTTTTGAGCCTGGGGTTTCTCAACCATGGTATTTCTATAATTCAACGTTTACGATAACTGCTTATATTTCATATCCAAATGGTACTGAAGTCAGTTCTGGTTCGTTTAATGCTTACATTTATACTCTTAATGGCTACTTAGCTACTGTTCCATTAAGCTATAACGGAAGTTATTGGATAGGTAACTTTACAATATCGAAGGGATATCCTCCTAACTTATGGGAGATTATAGTGAATGGTACTTCTGGGTCATTTGTGGGTACTGGTATTGTGGAGATAGATGTTGGAGAATCAATAAACATTATTCAACCTATTCCTTATCCTTATAACATACCATTACCCTATAATGAACCTTTCCCGATAGAAGCTTGTGTTTACTATCCAAATGGAACACCAGTAGCTAATCAGAGCGTCACTGCCTATCTAATAAGAAATGGTCACATAGTAGCTTCAGTTCCTTTAATTATGTCATCTCCGGGGAACTATCAAGGGGCTTATGCTTTATTACCACCTTTACCTCAAGGTACATATTTGCTTGTAATCAATGACTCTTATGGTTCAGCCACTTCTTATGTATATTTTGGAGAGTATAATTTCGGTGGTGTTTTAACTCCATTAAATGATGGGTTACCTGCTGCGTCTCCAGGGGAAAACGTTACTTTCATTGATTTAGTAGAAACGATAGAGTTTACGGGTCTGTTTACCTCTAATGTCAATGCATTTGTGTACAATCCATCTGGCAAGCTGGTAGGGGAAGTTCATTTAATTCCTGCTCCAGATACTATTCAGTTTGGAGTATATTTACTATTTCTTTTATATGAGGGTAATTTTACTGTTCCAAATAATGCTACTCCAGGGTTTTATAATGTAGTAATTCAGTCTGTTACTAATACATCTGTTGGTCTTGATATTTCCAATTTTACTACAGCCTTTTATGTCTCTCCCGCTAATCTGAATTATAATGTAAAGGTAAGTGATACGGTGTATGAAGGGCAATGGATTAAGATTTTTGCCAATATTACATATCCCAATGGTACTGAGGTAAAATATGGTACTTTCACTGCTACTCTATCGCCTACTCAGTTGAATTATGAGTCCTTGATTATAGGTTTTGAGATAGGTGTTCCTCTTCAATACAATTCCACACTTAATGAATGGGTTGGAATTTATGAATTACCTTCAATTTTTAATGGCTCAATA
>NZ_QIMI01000102.1:0-6039 GCF_007050195.1 Sulfolobus sp. B1
AGAGAAGTGTTTTACTGGAGGGGAAAGAGAGATGTGGATTTTGTAGTAGCTAAGAACTTCAATCCCATAACTCTAATTCAAGTGACGTATGCTACCGATAAGGTGGAGGATAGGGAAGTTGAGGCAATCATTGAGGCTAAGTCTGAGCTCAAGGTTGACAACGCGACGATAATAACATGGGACTATGAGGATGAGATAAAAGGCATTAAGGCTATACCAATGTGGAAGTGGTTGCTGGGCGAAGACAACTTAGTATAAATTTCTTACTGGTTTATTGTTAGTCCTAAAGGACGAGAATCCCCTTCAGCGGTTCATCAGTTCCACCCATCGATTCGGAATTATGTCTCATTCCTCAGATCATTCATAATACATTCATAAATCTCACTTACCTTATGAATGTTCTTTAGTTCAATAGACTCGTTAGGGTTATGAGCCTCTTTACCGGGTCCTATATTTATGACTTCAGAAAACTTGCTGAAGAAGATAGCGTCAAACCTTATTGCCGAAACTAATTTTTGAGGATTCACTCCTATTTTTCTTAGAACACAGTCCTCAGCTAGTTTCACTAATTTAGAATCTTTGTTTAACTCGTAGCCCTTAACAAATGATTTCACGTTCATCTCATACTCAACGTTTAACCTCTTAGCGATATCTCTAACTGTTTCCTTTATCTCCTCTTCAACATTCTCTTCATTAGGCAATGTAGTTCTATAAAAGCTAAATGAAAATTCCCCTGGCACAATACCGTCACTCTCACTGGAGTTAATAGTATATCCTCCTAAGTTTAAGGACAAAGGAAAATCCTTGACTTCTTTACTTTTAATTACTTTCCTATACTCCTCATCTATAGTTAAAGCCAGTTTAGAGGCTAATATAAAAGCGTTTTTTCCTTCATGGGACATACTAGCGTGGACTTGTTTACCCTTAACCTTAATCAAACCTCTGATGATACCATAATGTCCAACGTATATATTAGGAAAGCTTGGCTCAGCTATGATAGTGTATTTAGCTCTTATCCCTCTATTTTCTGTTAAAAACTTAGAACCTATTCCACCACTTTCTTCATCAGGCACAAAGGATATTTCCATGGGAATATCGTTATTTATAGAGAGGGCTTGATAAATACTTACAATACCACCCTTCATGTCAGAGACCCCCCTACCGTATGCTACGCCATTGACTACCTTCATCTTAAAGGGGTCACTCTCCCATCCATTACCTGGAGGTACTACATCATAATGTGCGTTGAAGTGTAGTATTGGATTTTCATCATTTCTAGCGTAAATTATAACTCTCTTGTGACCTCTATGTAAAGGAGAATAAATATAATGTTTTTCTAAAAATTCTTCTGGAATTTCAATTAATTCTACTTTAAAACCTATGTTTTCTAGAAGATCTTTTAGATATGAAGCCATCCTATCATATTCTCTTCCAGGAGGGTTAACTGTCCTAAATGAGACTAAATCCTCTAAAATCTTTACCTCTAAAGTCTTCAACTCTTCTTCAACCTCATAAGGTTTGACTCTCCTAACTTTTCCTTCAACTCTTTTAATTCACTCTCCTCGTAAACTCTTCCTCCCTTCTCTACATATTTAAGTACTTCTAAGCAAAACCTAGAAGCGTGTTCTAACATTTCAATATTTAAAACACCGGTTACATAACCCGGAATAACTTGTTTTGACACAGTAGCAATTCCTATTAGAGGAGAACTAGAATATAGCCAAGGTGAGACTAACGTACTTATGTGATAAACGTTATATTCCATTGGAGTCAAGTCCCCTGTGGTTAAGGGGACGAAATATACCTCATGCCCAGTAACCCTATTATAAATGTCTATTAAATCGTCCTTTACCTTCAGAATATATCCATCTTTTATCACATGGGTTATGGCGAAATCATCATACTTAGCTATCCTATTTCCCTTTGTTGAGTCTATAGATAATATCAGATTAGCCTCATTATCTACCTCCTCTTTTAGGGCTTCATCTAAGACTACTAATGGTACCATGAAGTTAAAGGGCTCATGAGGAATCAACTTAGCATCTAAAGATATGTTTGTCACGAACGAGACATCAATGTCTAATTCAATTCCCTTTTCCCTTAGATTTAGTAATTCGAATAGGACTGTTAAGCTTATTATTGCCCCATCGGCATCAGATACTAAACCCTTCTCTTGGCTCATCTGTATTGCCCCTAACCTACCTAAGATTTCCACTCTCTCCCTCCCTTTTTTACCCTTATATAGGCACTTTATGTAAGTGACCTTGCCTAATTGTTTCTCCTCGTAGTGATCTATCCTTCCCTTCAATTTCTCTCTAATCTTATCTACTGGATCTTTAGACTCTAAAATGTCAATTACTTCCATTAACGTCTTCAGCATCATACTATCAGCTTCCCCGGATTTAGTATGTTATGAGGGTCTATCATCTTCTTGAACTTCTTCATTAAGTCCAATCTGAACTCCTCATCTACCCTATAATTTACTTCTATAGAATGAATTTCAAATGGAATCCCTTCCTTTAACATTATGTTGTCGATTACGTCGAAATTACTCTTATCAGATATAAATACGGTGTAAATTATTATCTCTCCTCTCAAAGTCATCACATCCCCATGAATCAAGACTTTACTGCCCAAAGCCTCCTTGACCTGCTTTACGATTCTAGAGAAGCTCTCTAAGGGTAACAATCTAACCTCGTAGAAGTACTCTTTAAAACTAGTTAATCTACTCATTGTAACGTAAATTGCTGCAAATGCTAATTCATCTAAAAACCTCATGTTGACCTCCTCTCCTAAGCTTAAAGTACTCGCAACTATTACGTTCCATTCACCTATCTTATCTAACCTATCTTTAGCTACCAGTGAAAGTGCCCCCTTATCTTCTATCGTAATTCTCCTAATCTTATCTCTATACTCTCCCATTTTCTTCAAGTACTTTGAGACTTCTTCTACATCATTGAAGGTTATTAGTTGATCCTTCCAGTCCTCGTAATCTACTATTGCCAATTCCGCTGAGGAAATTATACCAGTTGTTCCTGCAGCTTGGGCTATTGCTAAGGTATCCTTACCTTTTAGCTCATATTTTCCAGTAGGTCCTATAACTTTTATCGAATTTATTCCTCCATTATCGAAGTGATAGCCATATTGAAATGAGCCTATTCCTACGTCTCCTCCAGCTATATATCCTCCCAAGGTGGATATGTAAAAACTACTGGGATAAACTCTCAACTCTTTTCCCCTCTTTCTCAAGTACTGTAATGCCTTCAATACTTTCACACTAGGAGTTACTCTTACCCAATTATCATCTAGCTCTATTACTTCCTTCATTTTGTTAATATCTAACACTATGGTAGAAGGTGAAATAGGTAAGACTTGTCCTATAGTACTAGTCCCAGCTCCCCTAGCTAATAGTGGTATACGATATATATCACATAGCCTTACGGCATTAGATATGTCATCCTCATCCTCTGCCATAATGACTCCTATTACTTTTTTACCCATTTTTGACAAAATTGGAGAAACTAAATAAGGAGCCCTAGACTCTTCTTCCAGAATTTTATTGTCAGTAATAAATTTTTTACCGAACTCCTTTTCAAAAGCCTTAATAGCGATCTCAACTTCCATGAGAATATTTACGTAGAATATATATTAAAGTGTGATCTTTGACAGTGTAAAAGGGGAAAAGTTTCTAAATGTGACACATCAACATGGATATATTTTCTAAAAAATGTTAAAGCACTAACATAGTAATTCTTAAATAGTATAAGCAACAGTTCAATATAGGAATGAAAACATTATATAACGTTAAGTTTACAATAATGCACGAAGGATGTTGGACAGAAAGTGTTAACATTAAAGTTAAGACCATTAAAATTGATGAGTATAATTCCAAGAAAGTCAGAGTTATAATAGCATCTCCAATAAATTTGGTCAAAAACTTAGAAAATGCGGATAACGTTTATGAAATTATTAAGTTCAGAAAGCTTGGTGATGGTTATTTAATAGAATTTGTTGAAGATAGGAGCAATAGTATATCTGGAAAGATTTTAGAGTTGAGTGATAAGGTCTTATCTTATGAGAACGTGGTTGAGAGAAATACTGAGACGTGGAATTTAGTAGTTACTAACAAAAAGGTTTTAGATGATTTTAACGAGAAGTTTAAAATAAACCCTATACAAGTCAAGAAAGTAGGGATAAATGATATCCTAGGAAATAGACTAACTGAGAAGGAGATGAACGTGTTAAGGACCGCAATGATGATGGGTTATTTAGATTATCCTAGAAAAGTAAAAGCTAAGGATGTAGCTGAAGTTTTAGGAATTTCTAAACAAGATTTCTTATATCATTTAAGGAATGCGTTAAATAAGATCGTTTTATCCTCTTTTTGACTGTATAAAAAGTTCACCTTTAACATAGTTAAACACCAAAACGTTAATTTTTCCATTAATAAAAGAAAGATAAAAAATAAATATCTTTTCTTAAAAACTAAACATATGGACGAAAGAAAAGGATTAAAGAGGGACGTTTTAGGTACATGGCTAGTTGCTAGTTATGGAATAGCAGCAAATGCACCTATTGCAGTAGCTACGTTATATTTTGTAGGTATAGCTGGTTTGGCAGGTGGATCAATGCCTTTAGTCACTATACTCTCCTATTTAATTTATGCAACTACTTTAGTAGTAGTCTATGAGTGGAGTAAAAATATAGCAGCTTCCTATGGCTACGTGGCAATGATAAAGAAAGGATTAAACAGTAGTTTAGCCTCATTCATGGTTGGGTATGGATACATTTACCAATATTTGGTTGCAGGTGCAGCAGGGTTTGGAATATTAGGAGTAGCATCATTTCTTTACCTAGTCTATCCCTCAATACAGACCACTATGCCTTGGTTATGGGCAGTTATAGCAATAATAGTCACAGTGGAAACTACAATGATTATGTATCTTGGAGTTAAGCCAGGTGGAATGATAAATTTAATAATAGGTTTAATTTCAATAATTTTCTTAGTTATCACATCCATTATCTTAATAGTGATTGCGGGAAGTAAAAATACCCTATCAACATTTACAGCCCAACCGGTTAATGGAAACTGGGTTCTAATCTTAACTTCAATGATATTTGGGATAACGACCTTTGGAGGTGCTACCACACCAATAGGAGTAGCTGAGGAAGCAAAGATACCTAAAAAGACTTTACCTAAAGCGTTATTAATAGAATTTTTATTATTGGGTTTTGGACTTATACTAAATGCTTACGCTCAAACTGTCGTATATGGAGTTGATAAAATGTTTGATTACGCTAGTTTACCAGATCCTATGATAATAATTTATAGTAAATACTTTCCTACAGCAGTTGTAATACTTCTCATTGTATTGGTAGCGTTTATGTTCAACTCATCAACTATCGCCTTTGCGACAAGTGCAAGTAGAATGGTCTATGGTATGTCACGGGATAACGTCCTCTATCCTAAGACCTTCTCTAAAATAAATAAGTATGGTGTACCGGGAAATGCGATAATACTAATAGGCGCAATTGCCGGAACCTTAAGCTTAATTAGCGGTTATATATTAGGTCCACTTGAGGCTAGTATATTCCTCATCACTTTTGGATCATTCTATGTAGCATTCGGTCATTTGTTCGCAGCAATTGGATTGATGAAGTATAAAATTAGTATGAAAGAGAAATTAAACTTGTTAAAACATATCGTAGTTCCTATAATATCGGCATTAGTATATATTTTGACGATATACTTTGGAACTTATCCAGCTCCAGCCTTTCCATTAAATATCGCAGTTTATTTAGCTTGGGCTGTACTATTTATACACGGTCTAGTGTACTATATATTAAAGAAAAAGAACCCCGAGATTATGAAGAAGTTCGGTGATTTCAGTTTATGACAAATAAAAGATAAGCCTAATTAGGGTGGGAAGGAGATCAGCTTTATTTAACGATTAGGAGAAAGAGCTGATAATGAGTCTGCAAGAACTTATACCCATCTTGATTATTATGAAATTAGATTTGTTAGATACTTCTAAAACT
>NZ_QIMI01000103.1:0-5911 GCF_007050195.1 Sulfolobus sp. B1
ACCCGGGAATTCTCTTAGAGCCTTCTTCACAACGATATACTAAGCCTAGCTGGAGGTTTTATAAAATATTTGAATAAGATAAAAATTGATGGCCCTATACTGAATAATATTGATAATGATATAACTAGCCTAATGAAAAAAATAGATGGAAAGGTAGGTGTATTGATACCGCTATCTCAAAAGATTCTTAACGCGGCTGAAAAGGGAATTATTAAACTTACTACGAGCGGTTTAGATGGAGACACTCTACTACAAGCTAACGTAGTGCTGATTACTGCGAGTGATAAGAATGACTTAATTAAGAAGCTAAGTGAGGTAATCAAGAGTTGATAACAGTAGTTGGGAGTTATAACGTAGATATAATATTAAAAGTTAATAAGCTTCCAGAAGTTGGAGAAACCGTTATTGCAGAGGAAACATATACGAGTCATGGCGGTAAAGGTTCTAACCAAGCTGTCTCTGCATCAAGACTAGGAAGCAATGTAAGAATAATAGCTGCTGTAGGCAAAGACGTTTACGGATACAATGCCATAAATTTCTGGAAAAATGAAAAAATAGATGTCGACTACGTTAAGATGAAAGACATAAGTACTGGAGTTGCTTACATCCTTGTGGATAAGAAAGGGAGAAACGTAATTGCAGTTAACAGAGGTGCCAATTATTATTTAACTGAAGATGATTTAGATGATGGATTACGCGGAGATATTCTATTAACCCAGTTAGAGATAAAGGAAAGCGTTGTGAAGAAGGCTCTAAGAGAATTCCCGGGGATAAAAATATTAAACCCTGCTCCTGCAGTTCTCAGTGACCAAGAAATTATTAAGTTAACAGATATAATAACACCAAACGAGATAGAATTTAAAGAAATAGTTAATACAGATGATTTCGAATATGGATTAGAAATGCTCCTTAAAAGAGTAAGAAAAGCTGTCATAGTAACTTTAGGGGAAAGAGGTGCCTTACTAGCCACAAAAGACGGAAAAAAGGTAATAATTAGAGCACCTAAGGTTAATGTGGTAGATGAAACAGGTGCAGGTGATGTATTTAATGCTGCATTAGCAGTCTACTTGGAGAAGAATTATGACTTAGAAAGTGCAGTAGAATACGCTAATAAGGTGGCTGCACTTTCAGTTACTAAGATAGGTGCGTTAGGACCTAAATTAGATGAGGTGAATAAGTTCCTTGAGGAAATCAGTGAGGAGGAAAAAAGTTAAAATAAATCAACCATGTGTAGGTGGATTTTGTGATCTAGTCGATATAACTCAACGTGATGATATATGAGAATAACTTTCATAGGCACTGGAGCTGGTTCAAGCATAGGTACTAAAAGAGTTAAATCAAGTATTTTAGTAAACGAGTCTATATTATTCGATTTAGGTCCTGGGGCTGATCTCAAATTGGAAGATCTTAAAATTTATGATAAACCTAAGGCTTTATTTATTACCCATCTTCATGTAGATCACTTTAATGGATTATTTGACTATTTAGTTCAAAGGAAAATTAGAGGCATTAAGGATTTGGAAATTTACTCCCCGCAAGGGATAGAAAAAATTCTTGAGTCTTACGTTACTGTAGGCAATAAAATATCAACCAAAATATACGAGTCACAATTACCTAGAGGAAAAATAGACGATTTAGAAGTTTACTCTGTTAAAGCTTGCCATTCGATCTATGCCGTAAGCTATGTAGTTAGAGATAAGAGTAGAAAGGTAATTTATACTGGTGATACGTTAGAGCCTTGTGATAATATTTTAGAGGAGGCTAAAGATTCAGATTTAATAATACATGAAACTACCTGCGTTAACGATTGTAGCGCATGGGGACACACTTCGATCAATCAAATAATAAACTTGTTTGATAGGAAGAGAAAAGTGATAATAACACATATCCCAATACATGAAGAAGAAGAAATAAAAAAATTAGGTGAAGGTAAGGTGATAATAGCCTTTGATGGGTTGTCTATAGATGTGTAGATTTATTGCATTTCATACAAAAGGAGAAATAAAGAAGAAATACTTAGATGGACTTTTAAAAGCCAGCTATAATGACGTTTTTTCGAAATATAGATCTCATTCTGATGGATGGGGTTATGTAATATTTGTTAAATTAAGCCAAAAGTGGAGAGTGTGGTATTATAGATCTGAAGAACCTATTTATCAAGATGAAAATGGATTACAATTTCTAGAATCAATAAGAGGAGATGAAATAGTCGGAATTGTACACGCTAGAAGATCATCCAAGAAATTCTTAGTAGGGTTAACTCATTGTCATCCATATTTTCTAAGGGCTGGCCCTTATGACTTATACTTCGCACATAACGGTTCAGTTATGAGAAAAGCTTTCAGAGATCCCTATAGACCTTATACTGATAGCTACTTGATTTTGGAGGAAATCAAAACCTTAATTGAAAGCGATAATCAAGTACCATTAGAAGCTTACTTTTCTACAATTCAAAGACTGAAAGATTATGCAACCAGTTTAAATTCTTCATTAATTTACTTTGATAAGAATAACGGACCTACTTTATTAGTTGCGTATTATTATAATGTAAGTAGAGTAACGAGCAGTGTTTCAGAGGAGTACTATAAACTATACATAAATGAAGAGAACTATATTATTCCTTCAACTGTCAAATACTACTTAAATGAGCGGGAGAGCAAGGAACTAGAGTTGGGTAATATTGTTGAACTATGAACTATTTATTAATCTTTAGCTAGTGTTTTTAATTATTGGGTATAAACTCATAAGTCAGTTTTTCATATTATAGTTTTATGAAAGAGAGTCTTATAGAGGCGAAAATTATAGATTATGGAAAGCTGAAAGATATACATAAAGACATTATCTACTATAAATTATATATAGAGTCTTTAAGGAAAAGCGGAGTTAAAGAGAAAGTCAATCCTCCCCCCAATATTCCTAAACCCATAATATCCTCTATGATGAGCGGAGGTATACCTAGAGATGGACCCTTACAACTCGATATAATTAGAAAAAATATATTCAAGATAAAGGGCTATAACGCATTGATTGAATCTAAGGAAATAAATGAAACGCCTTTGTATGCCGTAGTGGAATATAGGGACGATGGTATAAAAGTTTACTTAGCATATAGGGAGAAACCAATAATAGCAGGAATTGATCTTGGGATAAGACACTTGATTACGATAGTAAGTTTGAAAGAAAATAAATTATGGAAAGTAAGATTTTTTGATGAGCCAAAGCTAATGGAATATTTCCTAAATTATTTAGGAGACGAGCAAGGAGTTCTAATGTTAGAGGAATTCAAAAATAAATCTAAAAAAATAGTATATGAAGCTATAAACTTCATTGAAAATCTAGAGCCAAACGTAGTTGCTCTAGAAGATCTTAACTCATTTGAGACTAAGGCAGGTAAAGGTTTGAGAGCTTTACAATCAATGTTAGAGTCTGAATTAAGGAAAAGGGGTATAAAATATAAGAAAGTGGATCCTTATAATACTTCTAAAATTTGTTCAAAATGTGGATATAAAAAGGGAGAGGTAATGGGGTCTATTTTCGTATGTCCCTCTTGCGGATACAAAGCTGATAGAGATTTTAACGCTGCATTTAATATCGCCCTAAAATGTTATTATACATGCTAATCGTTTCTCAATACCTAATCCCGTATACTATTTAACACAATTACTAATAGAAGACTTACAATTCTATAGGTATTTTGAATCAGATATATACTTAGATACTCCAGTATTTTCTCAATATACTCTTTTCATCACTCAGATAATTCAAAAATCTAGTTCTTACAGCATCAGAAGAACGAAATATAGGGTATTCCTTTTCTATATTCAAAAATCCCTCTAAAAACGACTTTAAACCTCTTTGCAAACCTACACTATATCCCCCCTCTAGTACTGCAAATCGTTTACTAAACCTCCTGCTCAACCTTCCAAAGTTATAAAAAGTACGTTCAGTGGCATTAACGTTTGCTAATCCATCATCCTTAAATGCATCAAAGCCAGCTGAAATAGCCATAATTACCGGTTCAAAATCATCTAAAATTGACTCGATTATGGGGAATAACTCCTCATAAAGATCATCACCTCCTAATGGAGGTATCAATAAGTTAACTTTAGTCCCCTCAGCTTCTCCTTCTCCAACCATATCTGGGAAGCCAGTACCAGGATATAGAGTCCTAGGATCCTGATGAATGTCAATGTGCAACACCTCTGGATTATCATAAAAGATTTCTTGAGTACCATTGCCATAATGTACGTCAAAATCAATTACAACGACTTTCCTTAAATTAAGCTTTTTCACGGGATAAGCTATATTATTAAAGATACAGAAACCTAATGTAGGGGCGTTAAAAGCTCTACCATTAATTCCTGCATGATGACCAGGTGGTCTTAATAATGCTAAACCATTTAATTCAAATGCTCTTAAGGATCCACCAAGAGCATGTAACGCCACTTCATAAGTGTTTTTATTTACGTAAGTGTCAACGTCTAAATTCTCTTCTAGGCTAGACGATTTGGAAACTAAATTAATATAGTCTTCAGAATGCACAATCTGAGGATCTTCAACTTTCACGGGTTTCTCAGACTTTACCTTGAACTCTCTTAAGATAGATAACGCTTTGGTCAACCTTTCAGGGTTCTCTACATGAAAGCTTCTCGGATAATGGGACTTATATATTTCATCATAAATTACGTGTAGTTCGTCCATATTAATTTATAGTACATACGACCAATTTATTTTTATGAATAATAGAGTTAAGAGATTGCAAGAGGAGCTTGTAAAAAACAATATTGATTACGCTATCATAGGACCTACTAGTAACATGCAATACTTAATTGATTTCATAGAGGAACAGATGGAAAGACCTCTGTTGCTGATAATTTCACAAGACGATTATTATATTCTTGCTCCAAAATTATATGAAGAACAACTATCAAAATTTCCTTTGATAGTTTATAGTGATGGAGAAAACCCGTATTCCAAACTTAATCTTAAGGAGAATTCAAGTTTACTTATAGATGACAAATTGTATTCACTATTTACGATAGAAATTCTTAGTACAATAAAATCTAGACGCGTTTATAGGGCTTCGACAATACTGGACAAATTACGTATGGTAAAAGATGAAGATGAAATTTCGAGAATGTCGGAAGGAGTAAGGATAGCAGAGGAATTGTTCCTTCGCTTTATACAGACCTTAACAGAAGGATTAACAGAATGCGAAATACAAAGAAAATTCAAGAGTTATATAATAGAGAATGCAGGTGAAATATCTTTTGAACCTATACTTACTTCTGGTCCAAATACCTCCATGCCTCACCTTAAATGCACAGAAAGAAAAGTAAAGAAGGGAGACGTTATTATCTTTGATTTTGGAATAAAGTATAAGGGATACTCTACTGATACGACGAGAGTTGTCTCTTTGGGAAATCCAAGTGATCTTGATGTCAAGAAGATATTTGAAATTGTAAAGGAGGCTAACGAAGCAGCGGAAAGGTTTGCGAGAAAGGGAGTACTTGCAAGTGAAATTGACTTAGAAGCTAGGAAAATCATAGAGATTAATGGGTACGGAAAGTTCTTTATACACAGGACAGGGCATGGAATTGGAATAGACGTTCATGAAGCCCCTTATATCTCATCAGATAACAATGAGAAGATAGAGAATGGTGAAATATTTACAATAGAACCCGGAATATACCTACCTAACAAATTTGGAATAAGAATAGAGGATGAAATACTGATACATTATGGTACAAGTAAGGTATTAAACTCATTAGATAAGGAACTGTTTATCATATAAACTATTAAACCTTAAAGAAATTCCTTTATTTTATTATATGTTATTATTATAAGATATTAAACAGTACGTACCCAAAAGGCTCCCTCTAAGTCGGAAGGAAGATCTATGTTTATCTTA
>NZ_QIMI01000104.1:0-5752 GCF_007050195.1 Sulfolobus sp. B1
TCGAGTTAAATTTAACATCTCCAATATCTTCAGCTAACTTCTGAAGAAAGAGTGGCTTATCTATAATATATCCCAATTTCTCCTTATTTCTGATATCAAAAATTAACTTATTATTCAAATATATTCTAAATCCCTTTATTTCACTTATTATACTACCTTTAGGAATTGGCAAAAATCCCTCAATTCCAGTTATTAAACCCCACGCACAAGGTTTAACTCCAGGTTTAGACATACTTTCGTAAACTGTTACATCAAACTCCTTTCTCCCCTTTAAGAAATAAGCTAGCGATAGACCAGCAGGACCAGCCCCAATTATGCTAACCTTCATCAAAAATTACCCCTTTCTAAAATATAATAACGCTAAGACAGCTAGAATTAGAAATCCAGAATACAATGACAGTAAGACGTAGAAATTTGTTATGAATACTCTGCCTATTATAGCCCCTATGATAAGCACTATTGAAAAAGCGAAAAATCCGTTACCAACGTATAATATGTCTCTCTTTATTATTGTTGGTAAGATAGGTCTGAGAACCAGGATCAGATTGAATATAAACGGGATTGATAAAATTAAAGTTATTATCGCAAATTTCACCGGATGATAAGGTAAGGCTAAGAATAACCCAAAACCGTCAGCAATTGAGGATAGACCAGTAAAGTATAGAGTACTAATAGCAGTCTTTAAATCATTAGCCCAAGGTTTCTCTGAATATAAGACGTATAAAGCTAAGACAAAATCTATAATCGCTCCACCTAAAAAGCCTGGAAATGAGTCTACTAGTGCTGGTACTACTGGTAATATTATCATGAGTATCGAAAGAGGCAACGTGTAACTAGGTTTCATCCTAATCTTAAAACAATTAATCAGAAAATAAAAATATCTATTCACAATAACAACATGTGAGATACAAATCACCAGTAATCGTTGTCCACGGTGGAGCAGGAAGTTGGAGAATAACCGATCAAGAGAGAGCTAAAAATACAATAAAAGAGGCGCTAGTTAGAGGATTTGAAGAATTTAAGAGAGGATCAGCTATAGAGGCAGTTGTCGAGGCTATTTATACCATGGAGGAGTCTGGAGTATTTGACGCGGGAAAAGGTAGTGTAAAGAATTCCATGGGATATATAGAAATGGATGCTGGCATTATGATTGGGAATACTTTACAAGCAGGAGGAATAATGAGATTGAGAGAAGGTAGTGCAATAAAAAGGGCTTTAGAAATTTTAAAACAAGGAAGACACGTTCTAATGATTGACAATTCAAAGGTTATGCATTCTACTAGCGGAAGTGTAATATCTGGAGATACTGTAGGTGCAGTTGCCTTGGATAATGAGGGAAACCTAGTAGCCGGGACGAGTACGGGCGGAATTAGTGGTAAACTGCCGGGAAGAGTAGGAGACTCTCCAATACCCGGGGCTGGATATTACGCAACGACTAATGTTGCTGTATCAAGTACTGGTATAGGGGAAATAATACTTAAAATATTGCCAGCAAAGGAAGTCGATATATTAGTTTCTATGGGATTTAGTATAGAAGATTCATTAAGATCTGTAATCAACAAAGTTACTAAAATCTTTGGAAAAGATAATATTGGAATGATTGGATTAGATAGATATGGGAATGCATCTGCTTACTACAATACGAAAGGAATGGCTAGAGGAGTTATGTCTTCAGAAGAGGTAAAAGTATTTGTTTTTGAAGGTGAGATATAGTGAAGATTTTGGTAATGAGTAATGTAAGATTCCCCGAACCGCATGTTGAAAGTACTTTATCTAGTATTATAAAGAAAGAAGAGCCGGAAGTTATTGTTCTTAATGGAGATACAACACAGTGTTATTGGGATTATGAATGCCCTAGGGTAATAGATGTATTATACGTTATAAGAAGCATAGCACCTTGGGCTCAAATAATTTACGTCTCAGGCGATATGGATCCTCATGCGATAAAGTGCATAACAGCCGAACCAAGGTATAGAGAAGAAATCATCGGCACAACAATGTATATTGCAGAAGCTGCTTCAGTTAAGTATTATATAGTTCACGGACATCAAGGAGAGATAGACCAACTCAGAAAAAGTATTGGGGCTGGTCCTTGGGATTGGTTAGTAATAGGACAATACAAAAGACTTGAAGCTGATAGACTAGCAAGAGTAATCTATAGTGGAGGTATAACAAGAGAGTTCCCACCGGAGTCTAGAGGATATTTAATCATTACAGACTCTAACTTTTATATAAAGAATTTGAGAAGCTAAGCACAGGAGAATAAATAAGATTTCCTCAACATCTCGAATATCTTTATATCATAAATCTCTTCAATAGGATTATTATTCATTCCTTCCTCCCATATTTTATAATTATTAGCAAATATCATATTTTTCTCCCCATTATAAAATATAATCTCTTTTACAAACGATATCCTTCTCAGTCCGGCTATAATGCTCCTCATATTCATATCTAACTTTCTGTAGATAACTAGGATTATCATATATACTATTTTCTTTCGCTAGCACTTAAGATAATGGATAATTAGCTATGGTATTTTCATAAGTAATTTAAACCTCAGTTATACTAAATACATTGTGCAAGCGGATAGTAAGTTTCTTATGATCATTTCGTCCACGAGTCCGGAAGACATACCTGAATTCATAAAGAAAATGTTCAAAGAGTGTAGACTAAGCAATAGCAAAAAATTAATATTGCACTTTATATCAGAGCTGTCGTATCCAGAATTTATACAATATGCTAGGGAATCTCTCCTAGACAACATTGACCTAGGAGTTTATATTTACACATGGAAAAAAGAGGATACTGAACAAATGCTTAGAAAAGTAATTGAGACAAAAGATTCTATGAAGGGATTAATACTCTATTGTGATGATAATAATAAGGTAATAATTGAGAAAATAATGCAAAAAATACCTAATTCCATAAAGGCTAATATTATAAAGGATTACTGTAAATAGATTTTTATTTTTTGAGATCAAATTAAATGCGGTCTGATTTGAGAAAAGCCGAATATGACGTTTTGATTATCGGACTTGGGATGGCTGGAGCATCGTTAGCATGGCACTTGTCTAAAAGGGGTCTCAAAGTTTTAGCAATAGATAGTAAACCTTGGAACAGATTTGGAGATAAACCTTGTGGTGATGCAATAAGTAAAGACCACTTTGACGATTTAGGAATGCCTTATCCTAGAGGGAAGGAACTAGAAGAGGAGGTTGAAGGAATAAAACTATACAGCCCAGATATGAAAACCGTATGGACGGTAAAGGGGAAAGGATTTGAAATAGACTCTCCAACATATATACAAAGATTAGTCAAGGAGGCTAATGAAAAGGGCGTGGAAGTCCTAGATCTAACCACGGCTATGAAGCCAATAATTAGTAATGGAAAGGTAGATGGAGCAATATTATTCAATAGAAGAACGAATGAGACTTTTGAGGTCAAAGCCAATGTGGTAGTCGATGCTACTGGCTATTCCATGAGTTTCAGAAGTAAGTTACCATATGAGCTTCCAGTTACAGAACTCCTAGATGATAGAGATGCTGATATCGCGTATAGAGAAGTTTTGAGAACTAAGGATGAAATTGAGGATTATCCTTATTTAAGAATATACATAACCCAAAAAGCCTCGCCAGGCGGATATTGGTGGTATTTCCCTAAAGGACCAGAAAAAGTAAATGTAGGTTTAAGAATTCAGAGTGGAATGGGGTATGGAAACATTCATGATTACTATAACAAATATTTAGACTACTACGCCCCAGATGTGGATAAGAAGGATCTATTAGTTAAAGGAGGAGCTTTAGTTCCAACTAGAAGACCTTTAGCGAGCATAGTATGGGATGGGATAGCTGTTATTGGAGATTCTGCCTTTACAGTAAACCCAGTTCATGGAGGAGGTAAGGGATCAGCAATGATCTCAGCTTACTGTGTAGCCAAAGCAATACATAATGCTTTTGAGATAAACGATTTCTCAGCACGTGGATTATGGATAGCTAACGAGTGCTATGTGGAAAAATACGGGGCTAAACAAGCTAGTCTTGACCTATTTAGGAGGTTTTTGCAAAAGTTAACAGACGACGAAATAAATTATGGAATGAATAAGAGGGTTTTGAGAGAAGAAGATATAGTTGAGGCAAGTTCTAATGGAGATTTGCAACTATCAGTTGCTGAGAAAGCCATGAGAGTGATAATGGCTCTGGGGAAACCATCGCTACTATTAAAACTTAAGGTAGTAGCTGAATATATGAAAAAGATAAAGGAAGCATACAGAAATTATCCTAATGATCCCAAAGATTTAATGAAATGGAAATCTAATGTCGATACGATAATTTCAGATTTTACTAATGCTTTGGGCAAGTAATATAGCTATAAGCGCTAAATAAGGAGTAACTAATGGTATCCAAAAAGTTTTAGCCGTATACGCTCCTACTTCCTCTAATGCTTTAGACATTAAGGAAACTATTTTTCCCACCACCCTAACTCCTTTAACTTTGACAACGGTATATTGTATATTCTTAACCTCTTTTAGATTAAGTGTAGATTCTTTTACCAACATTTTAGTTTTATTTATTAACTCTTCACAAACTCCAGCAGGATAGTAGGTTATCCCTAAACTAACTCCAGTACAAGAGTGATCATCTGGAGTTATTAATATAACCCTTGAACCTTCTTCAAGATTCTTCATAGCTGTATAAAGTTCTCTAGACGAGTTATTAGCATAAAGATAAACCAACGAGATCTTGCTCTCGCCATCACTTAACGTTACGACCCTTACCCTATTATCACATAATCCCTCACAAGACTTTTCAATCACGCCTTCAGCATAACCGATATAAAGTTTCCTATTACTTTTAATTCCTTTCTGTTCCATTAAGAACATCTTTAAACTTTCTACTTCATCTTTTGAATATCCTTCTATCATATAATTATTATGACAGTCAACTAAATAGTTGTTATAACTAAGCATGTATTTCCATAGTGAGGATGGAAGATCATCTATTCCTAAGTTCGGTCTCTCAAGGAAGGATATTCTAAATTTATCAAACTCAAGTGAAGTTACTTCGAAATTATTAATTTTTTCTACAGAGATCCCGTAGAAATTAACTTTGTTCCAACTATTTCCATTTAAACTTCTCTTGATTTCTTCTAGTACTTTATTCACATCAAAGGAAGAAGCTAAATCTAATTCATGACTTCCCGCACTATGAAAAACCATAACGTTTTTACCTAAAGTTTTCTCAGCATAATATACGAATCTCGAACTTCCAATATCTCCAAAGATACCAAAGTGTATTTGGGGTAGTACAAATAGTATATCGTCCAACTTATAAAGTAAAATATTGAGAGTAGTTTTTACTGAAATTAAACTAAGAAAGTTTTCTAAAGGAGCCTTATTTTTTTCAGTAATAGCTCTTATAAATGGCACAGCCACTTGTGTAGACTTGAAACCAAGAATCTTAACACCTTTTTTATTTACAGTATATATATAAAGATGAAATATTAATGATATTATAATTATATATATTATATAAGGCAATATATATTTGAGATAAAATATGATAGGAACAAACGATAATAAAGCTGATAACGTTATAGATAAGGACTCCCTATAACTACCTAAAAGTATATATGCCAATAAAGGCATGAAGAAGCCAAATGCAAATATGGGGGAGACAGGCAGAAACGATAATACTATATAAGGAATTCCAGTTAAATCCGTGATAAATAGGCCTAGTTTATAACGTTCTCT
>NZ_QIMI01000105.1:0-5703 GCF_007050195.1 Sulfolobus sp. B1
GATACATTTAATTAACTTTATTTTTAGAATATTAAGACTGAAATATAAGAATGATTAAAGTGCAAGACTTATTTATTTGCATTATTAAATTAATGTTAGATGAAGTTCGTTCCATGGAGGTTAGCTTATAATAAGGAACTAATAGCCCTCTTCATGAATGCTAGCTGGTGTATAGATTGCTATCAGCAAGAGAAGGAAATTGAAGGCCTTGACGAAGAATTTCTACAAATATCTTTTACTAAAGAGGATGCTGATGAGAGACTTGATCTAGCAGTTAGATATACTCCGCAAATTTATCCATCTATTAGTTTAATAAGTAAATCTACGGTAATTGGTGGTACTTATGGTTTAGTCAAAAGGAATAAGATTAGAGAGATTTTAACTCAAGCTATAGAGCTTACAGAAGGTAAACGAAAACTCGTTACGTTACCTAAAATCTCTGTGCATAAACTTAGCGTTAGCCCTCAGTATGTAGTAAGTGAGGTATTAAGAAATTGTGAGGGATATTATGATTGGATAAATGGGGGATTTGAAAGAGAACCTAAATTCGTTTCTCCGGAAGTATTAAACTTATTTTTAAAGCTTAATGATTTCTATCATACGTCTATGGTAGTTGCTACGTTAGATAACGTTATATCTAATTTGTGGGATGATGGATTCTATGCATACTCCATAACTAGTGATTGGAAAACTCCTTATAAAGCAAAGTTATATGATTTTAATGCAGAGTTAGTTAGCACTCTTCTTGAAGCCTATGAGAAGATAGGGGATGACAATTATTTAGATTATGCAGTAAAGTCTATAGAGTGGATGATAAGGAATAGGAGGAGTGATGGATTATTTCCTAATGCACAAGTGATTGATAAAGTGGATAGCAGAGCCTTTTTGAGTGTAAACAGTGTTGTTGGAGAGTCTTTATTCAGAATGTATAAGGAGACTGAGGATAGTAAATATTTAGAGATAGCTGAAGAATTGTATAATAATATTGTCTCTCGTAAACTCACTCATAATCTAGATAACCCTGACTCTCCCCTTTTCCTAATTGATATTGCGCGTTTTCTAAAATTTTCCTCTTACCTAAAAAAGAATAATAAAGAAATTTTCAATATTCTTAGTAATTATGAAAGCAATAAGGGTGCATATTATGATGTGACATTGAAACACGCGAGTGAAGAGAGGATTGGTAGGTACACTTTCCTCTACGATAATTCTATTTTAGCCCAAGCCTTCATTAATCTTGGAATGATTAATGAGGCTAAGAAAATCTTGGACTCTTTAATCGAGTCCTTTACAATATACACTTACTTTAATCAAGCTGTATACGCATTAACTTTAGGTGAAGTATATGGTCTCTTTCCTCACTAGACTTTTTGTAAGTTTTGTCATAATTACGCAAATCATATTTTCAATTGAGGTTATTTCGGCTATTTATGAGATAAATATTCCTTACATATCCTATATTAACTACGTAGTAGGGATAATAACACTTTTAACATTAATAGCTAGGTTGTTTACTGCATTTATCTATAGCAATATCAAATACGTCTCATTACTTATGATTATACCCATTGTGAACGTCTTTACAATAACTTATTTAACATATAAACTAACTTTTTCAAAGCTTCTTTCCCTTTTAACACTCATAATCTGGTTCTCTAGCCTGATCGTTACACTTTTATTTAAACTACCAATTTACCAGTTTACGTCTGTGACATACTATTTACCTTATTTAATTACCCTAGATCTAACTTCTTTAGCCTCCTTATCAATCGTAACGTATGCTATTTTTAAGTTTGAGAGAAGCAAAAGATGAGAAATTACTTTTACAATAAAAATACGCAGACCCTCTCTAGAAAGTTTAGAAAGAAAAATTTTTAAATCTTTAATTAAGCTAAATTGATAAAGCGGTAGGAATGAAAAGGCATAGTTTTCATACCAAAATTACAGATCTTAAAAGTGAAGTGCTACATATCCTAGACCTCGTCCCTCTGTCTACCTCTTCGGTTGCCCCTACCTTCAGTATAGCCGCAGCTTACGGTGTCATGGTCTCCCTAGCTGGTCCCCAAGCTATAATGGCTACTTTCCTTACGGCAGTACCATTTCTACTCGTTGCATTGATTTTTAGACAATTTAATCTGCACTTTCCACATGCTGGGGCATCCTATCATTGGGGATGTAAGATTTTGGGGAAAAAGTTTGGTGCCTTTCAAGCGTGGGTGGTAACTCTTGCGTACTTCTTATCTATCCCCCCTATAGTAATCCCCGCTGGAGAATACACGCTAGCTCTGTTTTATTCGCTTGGATTAATCCAATACTCTGTTTACTCATCCCAGTTTTGGGTTTCCGTAGTAGGCATAATTTGGGTCTTAATCGCAGCAATCCCTCTTATGTTAGGGGCTAAGCCAACAGCTAGATTTACTGAGGCCTTTCTCATTACGGAGCTTATAGTATTGGGCCTCTTCTTAGGCCTCGGTTTTGCAAACTTTAAGGTGGTGAACCCATTTAGCTGGAGCTGGTTCTTCTCTACTAAAGTTAATTGGACTGGATTAGTACTCGCAATGATTGTTGCAGCCACAATTGTTGATGGATGGGAAATAGATAGTTATGCCTCTGAGGAATCTAAAAGACCTAGAAGGTGGCCAGGACTTAGTGGAATAATAGGCCTCCTCTCAGTCCTATTAATATATAGTGTTACCATGCCTCTAATGACCATAGAAACCCCCTTAAAACCTCTAGCACAGAGCGTAGATCCCTTATTTACTTGGACTCAATATGTGGTACCTTCATATTCCTGGCTTATGGACATTGCAGTGCTTACCTCTACTGCAAGCTCTCTCTGGCTCACTGCATTTATACTCAGTAGAGCGTGGTACGCCATGGCTAGGGACAAGCTTTTGCCCTCGTTCTTTGGCTGGGTACATGAAAGATTCAAGAGTCCTTGGAGTAGTATACTCTTAATATCTGGTCTCAATGTTCTAGTAAATGTATTAATGTTAATTTCCCCCTCAGTTGAGTCCTTCTTTACTTTATTGCTTAGTGCTGCTGGAATCTTTCTAGCCATGGAATTCTTCCTAGATAGTGTCAGCGGAGTACTGTTTTTCTGGATAAAGCATACGCCAATGGGGAAAGAGAAGCTAAGCCCACACATTCACTGGGCTTACAGGGTAGTATCTATCATAGCCTCCCTTTCCCTTGGTGCAATAATAGCCCTAGGACTTTTTTACAGCCCATCCACCATAGGTGGTGATTTCCCATATGTATTTGCAGGATTAATGACGTTTTCAATTCCTTTCATTTATCTCTCAAGGAAGATGGAAGTAAAGGAATTCGCAGCTTAAAAGAAGGAGGAGACTTTTTTAAGTTAAATAGCTAAAGACTCTGACCTCCTCCCCGCCCTAAAGGGTTTTGCCAAGGTCTAAAGCGTTACTCCCCTTTATTACTCCATTTGACGTTACGAGAAAGGAAAGGGGCTTCTTTAGTACGCTTACAATCCTATTTATTGCTCTCTTCATTATGTTTAAAGCACCATTAACGTCACTGTGAAGCTTATGACCTAAAGGGCAATTGATAATCCCTCTAGGCTTCCTCTCAATCTTAACGTCATGGAAAGCACAGAGCTTTGAAGTATTATACTCGACAACGAGAAACACCTTTATACCATATTCGTAGAGTTTATACACTATTGCCTCAGTTAGTTTACGATAAGACCAGATATTCACAGTGAACTTGTTACCCTTATCTTGAGAGATAAAGTAAGGGTAACCAAGGTAGACTGTTAAGACTCCTAACTCCCACAACGACTTAGCGAGGTGAGAAGCTAAAGTGTATTAATCTGCGATACAGTTTCTTAAAAAGTCTCTCTCTTTCCCTTAACACTTCCTCCCTAGCTTCAGTCTCTTTGTATCTTCTCAGCTTCAGCCTTTAGTCTGTCTAACTCTGCAACCATGAGTCTGCCAACTTCCTCAGTTTTCTTTCCTGTGCTCCATTAGGGAACAATCTAACAACGATTGTACGTACACTCCCTTCTGGTATTGCGAGAGTAATAGTCGTCTCCCGCTCCTCATCTTTATGAAGTTGATCAGAATGGAGTGCAATAGGAGAAGATGGGGAAAAGGTTTAAAAACTTCCCCCGCCTTAAAAGGCGAGGTTTGCGTTCTTTTTATCATGAGATTATAAACGTACTTCTAAGCACTGTTGACATGAGTGGTAAAGTTGTTTTACTATATTAGTGCAAATTTGAGATTATCTAATGCTGTATTTTTTAGCTAAATCTTGAATTTTACTAGCTGAAGAGTAGTATCCCATGTAAATTTTTTGGCTAGCATTTTTACTATACATTATAGTAAGTGACGCACTAGGTCTGACTTTACTTATTGCTTCCCTAATCTTATTAGCCATATCATTCTCGTTTAATGGTAATACTACTAAAACATTAATGACATCTTTTGGAAGGATAAGGTCGAAAAATTTTTGATAGTCAGATACTATACTGGTATTAAATGCTCTAAGATCAGATATACTTAACGTTCTTGCAACTTTAATGATGTAATCTTCAACTTCAATATTAGATGTCATAGCTTAATCACTTATATATTAACTTGGATAATGTGGTATAAATATGTATCAATGGAAGGACTTGGAGTAGGAAATTGTCCTTTGAATAAATATGTGAAAGTTTTTATATATGAAATTAAAATCTAAATTAATGAGAAGAAAAGTAGTTTCTTTTATATTACTACTTCTTATCATTGTGCCTATTCTAGTATCACCTAATATTTTAGCTGGCTCAATTTCTAGCAATTCAATAATTATTGTGAAAAAGAATAATGTTATTATTGAAGGCATGAAGATTATAGGTAATATCACAGTAATAAATTCACATAATGTACTAATTTATAACAATACAATTTTTGGAAGTGAATATTACGGAATATTTGTTTACAATTCATCAAATGTTAGTATAATTGACAATAAAATAGGATCGAATTATTATGATGGAATTAGCATCAAACAGTCTAACAATACTGTGATAGAGAGAAATATTATATTTAACAATACTAATGGTGATGGAATTACTATTTGGTATTTTAGTAATAATATATTTATTTCCAATAATAGTATTATTGAAAATAAATATGGTATCGTTCTATTAACATCTTTAAATATAGTAGTTAAGAATAACATTATCACGAATTCAATGTATTATGGAATTTACTTATATAACGTCAGTAATACTAGCCTTTATGATAATTTAGTTGAAGAAGATGATGCGGGAATAGAGATAGAGTATTCTAGTGTAGTGAATGTTCTATCAAACCACATTTCAAATAATTTAGTTGGTGTTTATTTGGGAAAAGAAATATACAATCTTACCTTAAGATATAACGTAATTCAAAGTGCTAAATTTGTCGGATTACTTATCGTTTATTATCCTATCCCGTTTGTATCTCAAGGAAACACTTTCTATAATAATACTAAAAATCAATTTTATGCATTTAATACTACTATAAATTCGATTACTCCGTCGTATAGTATAACTAACATTACAATACGTCAGCAACAACGGTCTGGGCAAAACACTTTTTACTATTTAATCCCACTTAGCTTAATTCTATCTCTCTTAATCGTGTTATTAGTGAAAAGGAAAAAAGGTTAGAAACGGGTAAAAAAGGATTATTCACAAACAAACAGTATTATTTTTCC
>NZ_QIMI01000106.1:0-5691 GCF_007050195.1 Sulfolobus sp. B1
TAGGAGGAGGTGCACCTCACGCTGTTGGAGCTGCTTTAGCTTCTAAGCTTAAGGGGTTGGACAGAGTTGCAGTTGCCTTTATTGGAGATGGGGCTATGAACCAAGGAGTAGTATTGGAATCATTAAACTTAGCCACAGTGTGGAAACTCCCTGTTGTGTTCGTAGTCGAGGATAACATGTATGCTATGTCTACAAGGAGTTTATCTCCAGGGAGGTTGCAACCCAGATATTCAGCTGCTAAGAGCTACGTAGATAGGGCTTTAGGATTTGGAGTTCCAGCAGTGGAAGTCGATGGTATGGATGTTTTAGCAGTTTATGAAGCCTCTAGGGAGGCAATAAATAGGGCTAGAAGAGGAGAAGGACCTTCATTATTACATTGTAAAACTTACAGATTCTTCGGTCATTTCGAAGGAGATCAATTGGTATATAGGGATAAGGAGGAAGAGGAGATGTGGAAGAAGAGAGATCCCATAACTTTGTTCAAGGATAAGCTAATCTCAATGAAGATTGCCACTTCAGAGGAGTTGGATAAGATAGATTTGGAAGCTAAACAAGAAATAAGTGAGGCGTTAAAGTTCGCTGAACAGAGCCCATATCCAGAGCTAGAGGAGGCTCTAACTGATGTGTTCACAGATAACTCTTATTAAGGGGGGTGTGTTTAAACTTGAACAATAGACAAATCACCTTCACGGAAGCCATAAATGAGGCTTTAAGGCAAGAGATGGAAAGAGATCCTTCTGTAGTTTTAATAGGTGAAGATATAGGAGTTTATGGAGGAGCTTTTGGAGTAACTAAAGGCTTAGTAGAGAAGTTTGGCACGGATAGAGTTATTGATACCCCTATTTCAGAGGCAGGATATATAGGAGCTGCTGTTGGAGCTGCTTTAGCTGGATTAAGGCCAGTAGTGGAATTAATGTTCGTAGACTTCTTCGGTGTAGCAATGGACCAGATATATAACCAAATGGCAAAGCTAAGATACATGTCTGGTGGGCAACTGAAGGTCACCTTAACATTAAGAGCTCCCATAGGAGCTGGAATAGGTGCAGCAGCTCAACACTCTCAAACGCTATACTCCATTTTCGCTCACGTCCCTGGCTTAAAAGTAGTTGTCCCATCAACCCCATATGACGCTAAAGGTCTGTTGATATCATCAATTCGTGATGATGACCCAGTAGTGTTTCTGGAGAACAAAGTATTGTATGGAGTTAAGGGGCCAGTGCCTGAGGAAGAGTATACAATACCTTTAGGTAAGGCTGAAGTGAAAAGGGAAGGAGAGGATGTGACAATAATAGGGATAGCCAGAACTGTATGGCACGCTTTAGAGGCTAACGAGACTTTAGGAAAGGAAGGTATTAGTGCAGAAGTTGTTGACGTAAGAACTATTGTACCATTCGATAAGGAAACAGTTCTCAAGTCAGTTAAGAAGACTGGTAGAGTGGTAATAGTTGATGAAGACTATGATAGGTGTGGATTCGCCTCTTGGGTAGCTTCCATCATTGCAGATGAGGCTTTTGAATACTTAGATGCTCCCATAAAGAGAATAACTACACCAAACGTTCCAATTCCGTTTAGCCCTCCATTAGAGCAATACGTATTGCCAGATGCTAAGAAGATAGTGAACACAGTTAAGTCCATTACGGGGTAAAAAGAAGTGAACTCCATTGGCGTTATCATCAACCCCGAGTCCGGAAAGGATATAAGGAGAATAGTAAGTAACGCATCTTATATAAGTAGTTATGCGAAAATTAACGCGGTAAAACGCTTTCTCTTAGGTCTAGATTCTACTGACAGCGTGGACGAAGTATTATTAATGCCAGACTTTTATGGGTTATCCTTAGACCTAATTGAGGAAACTGAAGATAAAGTAAATTTTAAGCTCACTAAAGTGAATATGAAGCCCGAAAATACAGTAAACGATACTATAACCGCTTCAAAGATAATGAAGGAGAAAGGGGTAAAGACCATTGTAAGTGCAGGGGGAGACGGTACATTAAGGGCTGTGTTTAAAGGTATAGGTGATACTACACCAATTTTAGGTCTTTCTTTAGGCACTAACAACGTCTTAGGTGCTTCCTATGAGCCAACAGTATTGGGGGTTATGCTAGGGTATTTCTTGAAAGGGAACTATTACGACATATTGGATAAGGCTAAAACGATTAAAGTGTTGATTAATAACGAAGAGAAAGACTTCGCTCTAGTAGACTTAACGTTCATTGATGGATGGTATGTAGGGGCTAAGGCTATATGGGATGAATACTCTCTCAGATATACCTTCATATCCAAAGGTGAACTGGGTGATATAGGCATACCCTCAATCGCCAGCTTCCTTAAACCAATAAATTTCGATGACGATTTTTCCTTAATGATAAAGTTCGGAATTGGTCACAGTAAGATTAATGCCATATTAGCACCAGGGTTAATAAAAGAAGTCTTCATCAGTGAAGTAAGAACGTTAAGGATAGGAGAAGAGATTGAGATACCTAGAGGTAATTACGTTATTGCGTTTGATGGTGAAAGAGATTTAGTTGCAAATCAATCACAAGAGGTTAAGGTTAGGGTAGAAAGGGATGGTCCCTTATTAATAAATCCTCAAAAGGGAATTAGATATATTACAACTTACTATAAAGAGAATAGGGGGAAAGAAATTGGGTAAAGAGGTAGTAATGCCCAAACTTGGATTAACTATGACTAAGGGTAAAATAGTTGAATGGAAGAAGAAAGAAGGAGATAAGGTTGAAGCTGGAGAAGATATAGTCGTAATAGAAACTGAAAAGATAACTACCACTATTAAAGCCCCAATAAGTGGGATAATCCTTAAAATTTACGCTAAGGAAGGAGAAGAGGTGCCAGTTGGTCAGATAATAGCCTTTATAGGCATGCCGGGAGAAACACCACCACCAATAACTAGAGGAGAAGAAGTCACTCAACCTCTTGATGTTAGACAAAAGATGGAAGTTAAGGCAGAGGTTAAGGCAGAGGTTAGGTCTACTCCGAGAGCAAGAAAGTTAGCTAGAGAAAAAGGTATAGACTTAACTGCAGTAAGGGGAACTGGTCCAGGGGGAATGATAACTGAAGAGGACGTATTAAGGGAATTAGAAAGTAAGACCAAATTTAGTCTATTAGGAATAAGGGTTAGAGAAATAATTCCAATGAGCCCGATGAGAAAGGAGATAAGTAAGAGGATGACCCAAAGCCTTCAAACCATGGCCCAAGTAACCTTATCAATGGAGGTAAATGCGACTAATCTAGTTAAGATAAGAGAGGAGATAGAGAAGAAGACTGGAGAGAAGATAACTTACACTGATATTATAGTCAAGTTAACCTCAAGTCTTTTAAAGACACATCCATATTTGAACGCTACTTTAGAAGGAGATGAGATTAAGATATTAGATGAGATCAACATAGGTATAGCAGTAGCCCTAGACCAAGGGTTAATAGTACCAGTAATAAGAAATGCAGATAAGAAGTCCATAGTAGAGATATCCAGAGAGGCTCACCAGCTAGCAGATAAGGCTAGGGAAAATAAGCTTTCACCAGATGACGTAGCTATGGGAACTTTTACCGTATCAAATCTAGGAATGTATGATATCGATTCCTTCACTCCCATAATAAATCCACCTCAGACTGCAATATTAGGTGTGGGAAGAATAAAGAAGAGCCCTATTGTTGTAGGAGACTCAATATCAATAGGATATACGATGTGGCTGAGTTTGACTTTCGACCATAGAGTATTGGACGGACATACAGCGGCTAAGTTCCTAAAAGAGTTGGCTAGTATTATAGAAAATGAAGAGGAGTTAAGGAGGAAAGTTAGTTAATTCTTTAATTGTTTTTTATATTCTTCTTTCTAAGATTAACTTGCACTCTAATAATTGCTCATTTTTCTTTCAATCCCTTTTGGGATGCAACGGTGAGTTTATAAACGTTTAATTAAGCAAATGATTCTCGCATTTCTTGCATTAAGACTCGCATTTTTACGCTTTTAAATAACTTAATGAAGACGAACTAATATTGTTTGAGTTAATGAATAATAGGGTTATTATATCGTATTGGGGCATTGAAATGTCACTTGAAAATGACAGAATAAATGTTTTTTAACACAGCGCAATAGTTATGTTTATAAAGAAACTTAAATGTACGTATTTAACGTAAAAATTAAACCTACGTTAAAATAAAAGGTTTTATTACGATATAAAATCTATATTTTATACGGTAATACATATGTCAATAGCTCAAAGAAGAATTAATATAATATCCCAAGAATAAGATGTGTAAGTGATTAAAAATATTAAATATTTTTCAAGTTTTCCACTATCTACATTCCTAGACTTCCGATAAATATTGTGCCTTTGATCATGGCTTATTATTTACATCAAACCTATTTGCCGTGGTAAGCAGTTTCAGTGAGAGGATTAAGTTTATGTAACTCCATACTAATTTTTTTACATAATGCCAGATGTGGGTATGTATCCCAAAAGGCTTACATAGCCCGAGATGTTTCTCCACTTAGATGGTGGGTTGGGGTTATCCCGCTAATGGGACAGAGGAGGGTGAAGGCGAAAAATTCGCTTGACTCCCGTGAAGCCCAAGGGTCGATATATATGAGATCCGATGAAACCCAAACCCCTAACTTCTCATGCCTTAAATTCTCTTGCTGTGTCTATGGTTGTCCATAATACGTTAAACTTTTTAAAATTGAAGCATAGTAGGATAAAAATTTATACAAATAGCGTCAAGCCTTTTATGACTGGAAGGTGGTCAGAAATAGTCTGGATGGGATTGATGAAAATTATATTTCATTGATAGTTACAATCCCTCCGTCAACGTTCGCAGTTATTATTAGTTCACCTTTATTCCCAGCTCTATTGGGAGGTAGTCTCGCAACTCCTCCGTCTACTCTCGACGAGGTTATAACGCTAAAGTCCTTAGGTATTGATACATCAATTTTCCCCATCCCTCCATCTATATCAATATTCAATCTCGCTTTGGTAGTGTCCTCAAACTGGACTTTTCCATCAACTTTCCCTCCATCTAAAGTGATGTCTACCATATCCTTACACTTCACGTTTAGGCTAATTAATCCTCCGTCCATGTCAATCTTCAGATCGTTTACTTTTATTTCATTAATCTCTACTTTCCCTCCGTCAACGCTAACTCTAAGTTGATTTAAATCGGGGTAGCTTATCTTTATGTAACAACCATCTGCACTAATGCCATTATCATTTATTTCGAGGTCTCCTATATAACTACACTTAGCTAGGAGATGTGGTTCTCCCTTACTTAGTTTAACTACACCACCGTCTACCTCAATATTTAACTTATCATTAACTTTTAGAGGACCGTCATATACTACCCTTAGGTGTGAGCCTATGTTAATTGAGAAGTCCTTAGAACCAAGTACTCTAGATACTATTTTACCTACTAATCCTCCTACTCCACTCACTATATTCCCTATCTCCTCATTGATCTCTTCTTCGCTGCTAAGTTCCTCTTCTATTGACAAAACTTGCTTCGATTTTCTAGATATAATATCCTTTAGATTTGGAGGGGACTTGATAGTTATAACGTTCTCTATCAGTTCTAACACGCCATTTAATAGGTTTTCATCAATATCATCTTTGAATATTACCTCATTGACGTTTCTTATTATTAATTTCTTGTTCTCTTCTTTAATTTTAGTCAACATACCTT
>NZ_QIMI01000107.1:0-5672 GCF_007050195.1 Sulfolobus sp. B1
GCAGATGATGGCTTAAGTATTATGGGTAAAGAACACTTAGCAATAGCGTCCGTTTTAAAATTTCCTATATTTGTATTGATAACTAAAATTGACAAATACCCAGAAGAGAAGATAAAATCCATCATTACAGATATAAAGAATATTCTTAAAATTCCTGGAATTAATAGGTTAGCCTTAGAGGTTGAGGATGAAGATGATGTGATAAATGCTATATTGGCAATTAAATCGAAACGAGTTGTACCAATATTTAAGGTATCAAATGTTACTGGCAAAGGTTTAGATCTACTTATTAAATTCCTTCACTTACTTCCACCAGAGTCTGAAGCGTCTAGAGACATAGAGCCGCCATTAGTGTATATTGATGAGGTATATAATGTAACTGGAGTCGGTACAGTAGTTTTAGGGTCTGTGGTAAGAGGTAAGGTTAACATTAATGAGTCATTGATGATAGGGCCAAACAAGGCTGGTGAATTTAAAGAAGTAAGAGTAAAGAGCATTCAAGTTAACAGGATTTTCGTTGATTCCGTGTCTAGGGGTAATATAGCTACATTTGCAATCCAAGGTATTGATAAGGAAAGCCTTAGGAAAGGAATGGTTATGTTAAAAGGAAGCCCTAAAGTTATAAGGAGATTTAAGGCTAAGATATTCATTCTTCATCACCCAACTACCATAAGAGAAGGTTACGTAGCTACTCTTCACTCTTACACTATACGTCAAGCAGCCAGATTTGAAAAAATACAAAATAAAGTTTTGAGAACTGGTGATACTAGTGAGGTAATACTCTCCTTTTTATATAGACCGGAGTATTTAGAAAGAGGTCAGATATTCGTATTCAGAGAAGGTAGAACTAGAGGAGTAGGCATGGTTTTAGAGCCGTTATAAAAAGCAGAGAGAATTTTTGGAATATGTATCATATTATCATTGTATTAAATAATTATTTAACGGTCAACTTAGCCTTCTTTAATGTAAAGGTGCATTGAAATTAAGGTATAATCTGATAAAAGAAAGACAAACCTCGTCCTTTTTTGCTGGGAGGAGGTCAGTTTCACAATTTCCAAGTATATTATTACGCGATATTACATCAAATATGATAAACTTGTTTGAAGTAAAAGCAAATTTATGATTGAATATTATTTATTTTAGATATGCTACATTCAATTATTTGCCTTGATATTTTTTCGGCTTCTGTATCTATATACTTTTTCAAACTGTTTGCCAAAGGACCTTCAACACTGTAATCTGCCTTCCAATTAATCTTATTCTGCTCGAGCAAAAGGATGGTAGATATTGTTGCAGCTATTCCTGGACCTTCAATTGAAATTATCGTATTAACTTTATTTTCGTTTACCTCATGTTTTTTTATCATTCCATTCAATTGAACAGTTAAAAAGGAAAATTTTACCCTAGCCTTAAAGTAATTTCCGTTTATCTCTTCTACATTAGGTATACATTGGATTAGATTCTGTTGATTAGAAAAAAAAATCTTTAGCCTTCTCTAAATTATTTAATTTCACCTCTCCTTCTATTTGCATTACTTTAGCACCTTTTCTTTTATGCAAGAGAACAAGTCACTTATGATCTTTTCAACAGCACTTCCCATTAGTCTAGCCCCTACTGACGCTAATACTCCAGACACCCTTACGTCAGCAGAGTAGTTAAGTTTTCCATCTAATACCTCAACAAGAGCATCTATATCTACGTTACTATTCATTCCAGAACCTTTTGCCAATATCCTCCTCTTGGAATCGTCTATTTTTTCAAATTTTACATTAGCTTTATACTCTCCTTTTATGAATCCAATACCAGTTACTCCTACTAATTCATATCCGTCATCCTTTTTTGAAAAACTTTTCACTCCAGGAAAACATTGGGAGACTTGATCTGGGTTATCTAATAGTTTTATTATTTGATCTTTTGACGCATTTATGTCGACTGAACCCTCATATTTCATATTTAAGTTTTAGAATAAAGTAGTATTTATGAATATAGGGGTTGTTATTTTAGCTGCAGGAGAAGGGAAAAGGTTTGGTGGAAATAAATTATTAGCAAAGATAGATGGAGTCCCAATTATTTTGAAGACTATCAGTATATATGATAAATTAGAGAAAGTAATTGTAGTTGGAAAGTATGTTCAAGATCTTATATCAATATTGTTAGACCAAGTCGTAATTTATAATCCGAACTGGATGGAAGGAATTAGTAGTTCAATTAAGTTAGGTGTAAAAATGTTTAACGATTATGATGGAGTTCTTTTTGCGTTAGCTGATATGCCTTACGTTACGAGGGAGGATGTAATGAAAATCTTAAATTCGTTTAAACCAGGCTGTAAAGTCGTTATCCCAGTTCATAAAGGTAAGAGAGGAAATCCTGTGTTAATTTCCAAGGAATTGTTTCCAGAACTAAATAAGTTAAGTGGAGATGTAGGGGCTAGAATCATATTGGAAAAATTAAGTGAAAGAGAGATATGCCTTGCAGAATGTGGAAAAGGTATTCTAATAGATATTGATAAAAAAGAGGATCTAATGAGCTTTAGGGATTTCCATCCTTAGTTTTTGTGATGCTAATTTTATTGCTTCAACGATGTTTTGATAACCAGTGCATCTACATAAGTTTCCAGAAATTCCCTCTCTTATCTCTTCCTCAGTTGGATTTGGATTCTGCTTCAATAACCAATAAGCTTCCATTATCATACCCGGAGTACAATAACCACATTGTAATCCATGCTTTTCCCAGAAAGCTTCTTGAATAGGGTGAAGCTTACCATCCTTGGACAAGCCCTCTATAGTTAATATCTCAGCTCCATCAGCTTCAACTGCTAATAACGTGCATGATTTGACACTTCTTCCATTTAGTATTACCGTACAGGCACCACAATTACTTGTGTCACATCCAATGTGCACTCCAGTAAAGCCTAGTTCTCTTAAAACGTGAACTAATAATCTCCTGGGCTCGGTCTCTGTTTCATACTCTTGACCATTTATTTTTAGATGGATTTTTACTTTTTGATCTTTTTCAAATACCTTCATTTTCTTCACCTATTTAATGCAGATAATATAGCTCTCTTAGTCATAACTTTAACCATTTTCTTTTTATATTCAGCTGATCCTCTTATGTCAGAGGTTGGATTAGCGTATTTAATTGCCGCATTTGAAGCGTCCTCTATTAATTTCTCAGATATTTTACCTGACATCAAAATTTTCTCACTTTCAGCAGCTCTAACGGGTACATTGTTTACAGCAGTTAACCCTATCCTAGCATCCTCAATCATATCGCCATTAACTTTTAGCAATACTGCTACTCCTACAATAGCGAAATCTCCTGCCCTTCTCTCTAACTTCTGATACGAATATTTATATTCCTTTAGGTTAGGTATTTCAATCTCTGTGACTAATTCTCCTTGATTTAAATCAGGCGTATACATATCTTTTGCAAAGGAAGAGAATTTCTCCTCTCTCCCACCTTTACTATTAGCTATTTTTACTTTAGCATCTAACGCAATTAATGCAGCTGGATAGTCCGCAGTTGGGTCTAAGTGGGATATACTTCCTCCTATAGTACCCATATTTCTGACTTGTGGATCAGCTATTTTTGACGCTGTTTCGCTTAGCAATGGTATATTAGCCTTCATAATATCATAATGAGTCATTGTAGCGCCTATTTTTATTGCGTTTCCTTCACTTTTTATGTAATGCAATTCTGGAAGTCTCCTTATTTCAACTAAGTATGATGGTCTTAATATCCTTAGCTTCAACATTGGTATTAAGCTATGTCCTCCAGCTAATGGTCTAGAGTTCTCATGAGTTTCAAGGAACTCAATGGCTTCTTTCACGTTATCCGGTATTACATATCCAATCTTTGGCGGGTACACATGGATAATATTATTTAGTCACTTATATACTTAGCTCATGAATCTTTAAAACGCAAACTAAAATCTCAAACTTCTCTAGTATAATTAAAAATCATAGAGCATATAAAATTATTTTTTTGCAATATATTTTTCTGGTCTCTTCTTAAACTCTGCCATACACATTGGATTGTCGAAATAGTAAGTATTACCCTTATAAGTGTAAGTATAGGCTTTTCCTCTAATCTCTTCTCCACACACAGTACACTTCATATTTGATCACTTAAATTTCCATAAGTATTCCCTTAATTTAACAACTTCTCCTATTACTATCACGGCTGGAGACCTAACTTCATCTTGTTTTGCAATATTCTCTAAATCTTTAAGCTTCCCTAATAACACTCTCTGATTAGGAGTAGTACCGTTTTCTATTATCGCAAATGGTTCGTTCTCATCTCTGATTTTAATAAGCATTTTCGCTAATTCGTCTATTTTTCGTATACCCATTAAAATAACTAAGGTACCCTTTTTTGGAATATAACTAGAATCTATTAGTTCATCTTCAGCTCTAGTTCCAGAAATTACTGTAAACCCGCTTGAGTACAATCTGCTAGTTACTGGAATACCTGCATAAGCGGGCACAGCTATCGCACTAGTTATTCCGGGCACTATCTCGCATTCTATTCCTTTTGATATGACATAGATACATTCCTCCTCTCCTCTGCCAAAGACGTAAGGATCTCCTCCTTTTAGTCTTACGACTATCTTGCCCTCTAATGCTTTTTTCACTAACGTCTGATTTATCTCATCTTGAATAACGTAATCCCCAATACTTTTCCCAACATACAATTTTTCTGCCTCTCTTTTAGAGTAATTTAATAGCTCTTTAGAAATAAGCCTGTCGTAAAGAATAACGTCTGCCATCTGTAGTAGTCTAAGACCTTTAAGGGTAATTAACTCAGGATCACCCGGACCAGCACCTACAATATAAACCTTCCCTTTCATTAAATGACATTTACTTTTTTGAATATATAAATCGCAAATGCCGCACCTTCAGGAAACTTAATTGCATAAACTAGTAATATGATTGAGTTAAGTATATTTTGTGGTGGTATAGCAAATAGGTTAGATGCAACGTATAGTATTAGTAAAAAGAGAGTGTCTCCTGCAAATCCTAAACTATATAATATGATCTTCTCCGTAAAAGTTAAGGAGTTTATACTATAACCGACGAGGAATCCTCCTACGAATTCTGAGATGAACGAACATGCGAATAGCCACTCTAATTTAGTAGATATAATATATATTTGAGGGAGTAGCCATGGAATGATTAACGCTAGTGCAATAGTGATGAATAATGGCACTCTCTTTCGAAGTAGTAAGGAAACTATAGATACTTTCTCCTTATCCACTTCTACAAACTTATCTTGAGGAGTATTTGACATTAAAACATACCAACCTAATAGTCCTCCGGATATGATTGGACCTTGATATGAAAGCAATCTATCAATAGGATCTAGCAATATATATGCTACCGCTGACCCTATTAATATTGAAAAACCTAAATACTTTGATATGTTTAAAAAATTCATAAAAACTCCCTACTAGGGGAGGAATATTGTATATACTACCTTATCTTTTTCACTAGCTTTATTAACTAATCTTACTCCTTTCTCGTTCATAGCCGTTATCCACATATCCACTTGATCTTCTTGAACACCTCTTAATGCTATCACTTTAACTTCTTTATTTCCGCCTACCTCTAACCAAAACCTCAGTAGTCTAATTGACGGCGAGTCAGCCCCACATCTTGTATCAGCTTTAGTTA
>NZ_QIMI01000108.1:0-5635 GCF_007050195.1 Sulfolobus sp. B1
GGATAGAGTTATTTGGTATGATGATTGGTACTTATATTTTCGCAATAGGAATATGGCCATTCCAATTGGTCACTATGGAAAAGGGAATACTATCTACGACCTCTGGTGGTTACATAGAGTACGTTCCTTATCTATTGTTTCATAACGTGTCTGATACATCTGTCCTCATAACGGCTTTTATTTTCGGAATACCCCTTATAGGAATAGGTTTATACTTGCAACGTTATACGAAGATGAAATGGGGGCGTAGCGGATTTGGCTTACCATCCTTATCAGCTATCAAATCCTTTGGAAATCTTCCATTTCCAACTGTGCCTTCACAAAAGGTTAAATTAAGTCAAGAGGCTAAGGATATGTTGCTCCTTAGAAAGCCCTATGGGACTAACTTATCAACCATAATTCTAGCCTTGGATATGATTATGGTTTTCATAATAGGGGCAGGATATACTTTCAACTACTTAGTTATTACTTCCTCAGATGGTGGAAGGTTCTTTGAGTATTTATTAATGTTGGGTAATGTTCATCTCTTTTTGAATACTCCTTGGTTTAATGACTCATTACCGATAGTTGACCCTAGTGTATTAATGGTAGTCATGCTATGTGTAGGAGCTTTCCTGTCCTCTTACTTAAGTGGAGACTTCAAGATAAGAATTCCTAGGGAGAAGAAGAGATTGTTAATAGGCTTTTTAGGTGGAGTTTTAGTGGGCATAGGTGTTAGAATGGCTTTAGGATGTAATGTAGGTTTGATGTGGACAAATTTCACACAACTAGGTTACGATGGGATTATATTCCTTTTTGGAATGCTAGGCGGAGTTTATTTAGCAGTTAAGGTTCAAGAGAGGTTATGAGAAATGCAGACAGTTAGGAGACTCCTAGCTCCAATCGTTTTGTCATTATTCGCTATAGGTTGGTATAAGTTCTCTGAAATTTATCTAACTAGTTCAAATAGTCTAGCCTTATCTAATGGAAACTTAGCAGTTTACGTAATTCCACAACAATTTGAGGGATATTTAACCGCAACCTTATGGATATGTTATTTCTTAGTATTTGTAGGTTTGTCATTATTCTGGTATAACTTAGTTAAAATAGTACAGCAAGCTGAGAACGTTAAATCATCTTTTGGTGTCATTGACCTCATATCTCCAATAGCTATAGCCTTAGAGATAATGGGACTATTCGTAATAGGTAATTCAATAATAGGTGGAAACATGTTTGTTAGGTTAGCTGGTTATACTTCGGTAATAGCATGTCTAATGTGGTTCTGGTATTCCTTTGTTAAATATGTGAGGGTGAAGGTTCTTGCGTGAACTATATTCTTTCTTTATGGTCTCTGGAGAATTAGAAAAATTGTACATGGGATTCATAACCGCTATTGGTTATGTTTCAGCAGGAAGTAGAGTTTACATGTTCTTCACAATGGACGCGTTAAAGGCTTTAACAAGAGAGGTTGAAAAAATTTCATTGCCAAACGCTAAACCATTAAAGTATTATATCGACAACTTGTTAGAGTTGGGAGAGGATGATGTTGAAATAGTAGCCTGTGAATTTGGTATGAAGGTAAAAGGTATAAAGGAAGAAGATCTCTTGTTTAAGGTTAAGATTAGTGGAGTCTCAGAGTTTGCCCTTAAGAGTTCAGAATCTAAAGCAGTACTAGTTTTTTAACCTTCGTGTGTTAAATAATAAACGTTAATCATGCCCTCTAGTCCCATTATGTAATAAAAGGCTTCTTCATCAAATAATCTTACGTTGTCAGATTCTAACCTAGCAGACAATAATTTGCCGTCCTTAAACAGACCCGTAAAAAGCCATCCTCTACCCTCTGGAGAGGCTACTATTAATTTTAAGCCTTCTACGTTAAATAGATCATTAGTGATCTTGTTTACCTTATCTTGCTTGATAATCTTATCGAAATAAGTATATAATTTAGCTATTTGTTTCTCATCTCTCATAATATTTTTCACATCGTTTAAGTCAATTTTTAATGAGTCACTCTCTATTTTACCACAAATGAATATAAAAGAAGCATAATCTCCCATGTTCCTCACCTCGTATCTGCAGTTGAAAATTTTAGCCACCTCCGGTAAGGTGTAAATTATTGCTCCAGGATGATCTACTAATACTTCTATCGGATCGTAGGGCTTAGAGCTCATTATAGCTTTCTTAGCCTCAATCTCTGGTACTGGACAAACAGTCCCCCTTAAGTCAATCGTCTTTACGGGTTTAGTTCTAAATAACTCAAGAATAAAATTATTACTACTCTTGTTAACTACTGTTACCGTTTTACAAATATACTTTGCGTACTCCTCTAAGTTCTTGGCTATCTTCAACTCTATGGCGGATAAAGCTAAACGTAAGACTGGCGAGGCATTGACGTTTATCTCAGCTTCTCCTTTTTTATTAAATTTTACATTTATGTAAAATCTTCCATCATTTTCTATTATGCTTATGGAATCGCTTTTAACGTTTACTAAGACATTAAAATTTTTCTTTAGTATACTCATCTTAGCAGAATAACCGAAGTCGAGCTTCTTCACCTCTCTCAATAAAAATAATCTTCCGTACTTCTCCACGTCTAGGATAGGACTGTAATCGTTAATGTTTAGCTTAACAATCATTTCTGTTTATTATATTGCATTAAAAGGTATATAAATCATACAAATTAGTGCAACCTATTTTTAAGTTAATAAATGAAATAGTGTTTAATAAGGAACTTATTTTAAAAACCTAGAAGAAATCAGGCTTGTGATGAAGACTAAATCCTTCTTTTAAAACTTGATAAGTCACCTTATGAAGTTCCTGCCTAGGCTCTTCTCTGACTTACAAAGGTGAGGAAAACCTTGCCCTTTAGGGCGGGGGAGAAGGCATATAATTTTTAAACCTATCTCATACCTTCCAAGAAGGTAGAGTGGGGAGGGATAAGGGAATCATAAGGCTAATTGTATCTCTTATTCGTAACCTTCTTATTATCTCCCCTACTCAGATACTCAAGAAGGAGGGTTCTATTAACTAAGGAATAAGATAACTTAATCTATAATTTTGCACAAAAATGAAAAAATGGGTTTATAAATAGGTTAGATTTTTATGCACTAATTATTTAACACAAGATATGAATTATAAACTACTCCTCTTGATAGGGTTCTTGGTTATAATAGCTATAGGTTTTGGAGCAGCTTATTTAATGTTAAAACCCTCAACCACTACAACAATTACACCTACTATTACTTCCTCTACATCAACGTCAACGCCAGTAAACAATAACTTCTATTTCCTCGTCTTGACACAAAAAGGTATCGGAATGATAGTGAATCCATTCTCTACATCGTCTTCATTTCTAGGCTTCCAACACGTTATTAACGTTTCAACTAATGTACCGACACAAGTCTATTACTGGGAGGAATTACCTTACAACTCCATGATAAACCTGAACCAAATAGTTTTAATGCCGTTAAATAATGGTACAGTGTATGCTTTCAATACTTCAAATATGAAGGTAATAAAAAGCTTCACAGTGGGCAACTCAATTGGGTTTATTGGAGTCGCTTATTCCCCAGATATGAGATATATCGCAATAGCTGATGGTCCGTCTGGAGTAGTAGAAGTTATCAACGCTAACACCTTACAAGTTATGTGGAGTCAAAAATTCGTTTCACCTACTGGAAGGACGTACTATCCGTGCGATATAAGATGGGATCCAGCCAATCCAGATATAATACTAGTCCCAATGAGGTTTAACAATAGTGTAGATGAAATAAATGCTACAAGTGGAGAAGTAATTAAAGTGTTATCAGCCTCACCAGGTTCCCAGCCTTACATGTTAAGCCCAAATACTCAAGGCAACATGTTAGCAGTTGAGTATGCTGGCAATAATTCTATAGGTTTCTATTCTCTTCCAAACTTAACTTTATTAGGGATTGTGAAGATGCCCGGAAGCTTAGTTCCCCAAAGAGGTGTGTTCACACCTAATGGTGAATATTATTTAGAAGCCCCATCAAATGCTAATCAAGTAGTAGTCATCTCCACTTCATCATTTAACGTAGTGAAGAACATAACTTTGCCTCAGACTTCTTCCCCAGGATTAGCTGAGATAGGTTTAACCCCTGGAGGAAGCTATGCGTTCGTGATAATCCACGGTAATTTTCAGACTGGGGGTATTATAGTCCTAATATCCCTATCCTCTTTAAGTGTAGCATATGAAGTTCCTTTAACCACTGCCCCAGCAATAGCATTGCCAGTTCAAGTTTCAACGGGTAACTATTTAGTAAATAACGTCCTGTTACCTCCAGTGACTGGATTACACTGTTAGGTGATAAGATGAGGAAGGCAATCAATCCTATTTTCTATTTTTTCATATTCTTTGATGCTACCGTAATTTTACCAATAATAGTTAATGGTATAAGAATTTTGGAATTGTGGTACTCTCCCTTATCAGATACTGGACAAGCTACATTTCTTTATCCCTTCCTTACATTCTCTATTGTCAGCCTAATTCTATCATTAATTATAGGGACAATCTTGTATAATAGGAAGGGGAATAGGTTTATCCTAATCAGAGGTCCAATGAGGGTTAGAAGCGTTATAAGGGCTATCCTCAAAGATAAGATAGGTAAGTTACTAGTATTAACCTATTTTATTTCATACTTAATCTCCTTTATGATAACCTCTGGGATTTTAATTATACCCGGGATAAACGTAGATTCCTATTTCACTTCTCTTACAGTTACGAGTTACGAAGGTTATGGTATTAACGTGATAAATTTAATAGGCAATACTTACCTCGTCTTAAATCCACTACTCCTAGTTTTTGGAACTCTTGTAGACATATTCCTAACCCTTTCCCTCATACTCTCATACTACATTATATCGCTAATATACGTTTCATTAAATCTTTATAATTTCCCCATCCCTAAAACTCTTAGAATCTATGGCTTAAACGTTACGGGTGGTTTCCTAACTGCCTCCGTACCTTCTATAGGCACTATAGCTGGAATATGTTGTTTAACGCCAACAGCAATAAATTCCCTACTTTATCTATCGTCAGCCACGTTACCAATTACCAAGGGATTAGCGTGGAAATACGGAACTTTCTTATTTGGAGCCTGGACTGGGGGGATATTGCAAGCCTTCATGTTAGCGTCTCCAGTTTTAATAGGAGTAATTATATCATCTATATCATTATATTACATTTACGTAATATCTAAACGTATAAATGAAGTGATGATAGGTGAGTAGGGTTTTCACTTCTGACGAAATTTGGAACACTATTGTGAGGATATCCTTAGCTTCAATATGGCTTTATGCAGGAGTTATAGGTAAGCTACTTAACCCTGGATTCCTAAACCCTAACTCTAATCAATACGTCGGATTGACCATACAATACTTTTCACAAGGCTCAATAATTAGGGGATTCTTATACGCTGTAGCTTTTCCCCATCCTATACTCACTGGTATTCTAGTCATGATAGGAGAAATAAGCTTTGGTATAAGTCTTCTGTTAGGCTTAGGTGTAAAGCTGAGTTCTACAACTGCCTTTTATACTAACCTAATTTACTTCTTATCGGCTTCTTGGACAGGGGCAGAAGAATACGGATTGAATTTATTAATGATGATCTTAGACGTATACTTTATAATTTATGGG
>NZ_QIMI01000109.1:0-5514 GCF_007050195.1 Sulfolobus sp. B1
TTGCTGAAGAACTGAGAAAAAACGTTGAACTTAATAGATTTTTTAACATAGAAGTATTGAATTTGGCAATATGGAAAAGTAAGGATAAGGTTAAGTTATATAAAAGTATAGATGATAACAATCTAGTATCTTCGCTCACTCCTTATAGAATGAAGGAATACGAATATAGGGATTACTTTGAAGTAGAAGCTGATACTCTCGATAATGTGCTAGTAAATTATGATAGGATTGATTTGATATTGATAGACGCTGAGGGATCAGAGGTTGAGGTTCTGGAGGGATCAGTTAATACACTAGAGAAAACTAGAAATGTTATCGTTGAGGTAAAGCCTGGTATAACAGACGAAAAAGTTATTACTATCCTTAAAAATAACGGCTTTTCCGTCTCATTTCTAGACAAAGAAAAATATTATGCAAACGTCTTAGGTAAGAAGGAGAAAAACATTTGATTGTAATAGGAATAATTCTTATTATGTCCTTTTATAGAAGTAGAGACAGACCATTAAGACCTGGCGAGCCCTTTCCTTTAGGTGCTAATTGGATTGAAAGTGAAGATGGAGTAAACTTTTCAATATTCTCTGAGAATGCGGAAAAAATTGAACTATTATTATATACTCCTTCTAATCAAAAGTATCCTAAGGAGGTAATAGAGTTAAAGAATAGAACTGGGGATATATGGCATACATTTGTGCCAGGCTTAGGACCAAAACAACTATACGCTTACCGTGTTTATGGGCCGTATAAGCCAGAAATGGGATTGAGATTCAATCCTCATAAAGTGCTCATTGATCCTTATGCTAAAGCTATAAATGGCAACGTAATATGGAACGATGCATTATTTGGATATAAGATAGGTGATCAGAGCCAAGACTTGTCGTTTGATGAGAGAGACTCCAGTGAATTCATGCCGAAGAGTGTAGTAATCGACCCACATTTTGACTGGGATGATGAAAGTTTTTATAATAGGGAGAAAAGAATTCCATTAAAGGATACGGTAATTTATGAGGTTCATGTTAAGGGATTTACTAAGCAAAGACTTGATTTACCGGAAAATATAAGAGGAACCTATTCTGGCTTAGCCTCTACTCAAATGATAGATTATTTGAAAGATTTAGGCGTTACCACAGTAGAAATAATGCCAGTATTTCATTTTATTGATCAGAGGTTTCTAGTAGAGAAGGGATTAGTAAATTATTGGGGTTACGACCCTATTAACTTCTTTTCTCCGGAATGCAGATATTCAAGTTTGGGATGTTTAGGAGATCAAGTTTTAGAATTTAAGAAGATGGTAAACGAATTACATAATGCTGGAATTGAGGTGATAATAGACGTAGTTTATAATCACACAGCTGAGGGAAATCATCTAGGACCTACATTAAGTTTCCGAGGTATTGATAATCTAGCCTATTATATGCTACAACCTGATAATAAGAGATACTATTTAGATTTCACCGGAACCGGAAATACGCTTAATTTGAGTCACCCTAGAGTAATTCAGCTGGTTATAGACAGCTTAAGATATTGGGTTACTGAAATGCATGTTGACGGGTTCAGGTTTGACTTAGCAGCTGCGTTAGCAAGGGAATTATACAACGTAAATATGTTAAATACATTCTTTATAGCTATCCAACAAGATCCAATATTATCTCAAGTTAAGCTCATAGCTGAGCCATGGGATGTCGGACCGGGAGGATATCAAGTAGGCAACTTTCCATATACTTGGGCTGAGTGGAACGGGAGATATAGGGATACTATTAGAAGGTTTTGGAGAGGAGAAGCGTTGCCTTATAACGAGATAGCTAATAGGCTTTTGGGATCACCAGATATTTATTTAGGAAATAATAAAACGCCTTTTGCCAGTATAAATTACATCACTTCTCATGACGGTTTCACGCTAGAGGATTTAGTAAGCTATAATCAGAAGCATAACGAGGCGAATGGCTTTGATAATAAGGATGGGATGAACGAGAACTATAGTTGGAACTGTGGTGCCGAAGGTCCTACCAATGATAATAATGTGATTTTATGTAGAGAAAAACAGAAAAGGAACTTTATGATAACTTTATTTGTTAGCCAAGGAGTACCAATGATTTTAGGAGGAGATGAATTAAGTAGGACGCAAAGAGGAAATAATAACGCTTTTTGCCAAGATAATGAAATAAGTTGGTATGACTGGAATTTAGATGAGAGGAGAGTTAAGTTTTTAGAATTTGTAAGAGGATTAATTCACTTTTATAGAGCTCATCCAATCTTTAGAAGAGCTAAATATTTTCAAGGAAAGAAGCTTTTTGGCATGCCTCTAAAGGACGTTACGTTTTTGAACATTGATGGAAGAGAAGTCGATGAGAAAATTTGGAATTCACCAACTCAGACTGTTGCATTCATTTTAGAAGGAAGTGTAATGGACGAAATAAACGAGTATGGAGAGAGAATAGCTGATGATACCTTCCTAATAATACTTAATGCTAATCCTAACAATATTAAGTTTAAGTTTCCTAAAGGGAAATGGGAATTGGTAGTTAGCTCTCACTTAAGGGATATAAGGCAGGAGGAGAGGATTGTAGACTCTGAAAGGGAACTGGAAATAGAAAGTAGAACAGCGTTAGTATATAGAAGGGTTGAGCTATGAACGAGAATATAAATTCTACATACAGATTACAGTTAAACAAGGATTTCGATTTCGAGAGAGTAATAGAGTACTTAGATTATTTTAAGGAGTTGGGCATTTCTCATTTATATTTGTCCCCTGTACTTCAAGCTAGACCCTCAAGTAGTCACGGTTATGATGTGGTAGACCATAGTAAGATAAATGATGAATTAGGGGGAGAAGAGGGATACTTTAAATTAGTTAATGAGGCTAAGAAAAGAGGTTTAGGTATAATTCAAGATATAGTCCCTAACCATATGGCAGTTCATAGTAACAATTGGAGACTAATGGATGTTCTCGAGAATTGGAAAAATAGCAAGTATTATAATTATTTTGATATTTATGATGAAGATATAATAATATTACCAATTTTAGAAGACGTTCCGGATAACGTTATAAGAAATAACCTTATTGAAGTAAAGGATAGTTACGTAAAGTACAGAGACTTCCTCTTTCCTATAAATAAAGAAGGTATTGAATACTTAAAGAAATTAAATTGTTTTCAAACCTCGTGTTTAAGCAAAGATGATATAAAGAAGTTACTTGGGATGCAGTATTACGAATTGAAGTTCTGGAAAGAATATCCTAACTATCGTAGATTCTTCGCTGTAAATGATCTTATAGCTATTAAAGTGGAGTTAGAAGAGGTATTTAACGAGTCACATAGTGTTATTTCAAGGTTACCTATAGACGGATTAAGAGTAGATCACATAGATGGGCTTTATGATCCGAAGCAATACATAGACAGACTAAGAAAAATTTTCCCAAATAAAATAATATACGTAGAGAAGATACTATCCCTCGGTGAGAAACTACCAGAAAACTGGAACGTTGATGGAACTACGGGATATGATTTCTTAAATTACGTAAACCTATTACTGGTAGATAAGAGTGGAGAGGAGGAACTGACAAAATTTTATGAAGAATTTGTAGGTAGGAAGCTTGATATAGAGAGTATAATAACTGAAAGTAAGAAGTTAGTAGCAAAAACTCTGTTCCGTGGAGATATTCAAAGACTAGCTAAATTGTTTGGAGTCAATGAAGACTATTTAATTGATTTCTTATCATGCCTTAAACGATATAGGACGTATTTACCTTATGAGGATATGAACGTGATAGATGAGTGTGATAAAGAGAAGAAGCTAAGGGATGAAAAAGCATTAATTAGGTTACAACAATACATGCCAGCAATATTTGCTAAAGGTTATGAAGACACTGCACTATTCATTTATAATAGGCTTATATCCTTAAATGAAGTTGGTAGTAATCTGAGAATGTTTTCCATCACTTTAGACGAGTTTCATGATTTTAATTCAAGTAGAGTGAATTCAATAAGCCTCAATGCTACTTCAACTCATGACACTAAGTTTAGCGAAGACGTCAGAGCAAGGATTTCCGTATTGTCTGAGATTCCTAAAGAGTGGAAGGAAAGGGTTATTTATTGGCATGATTTATTGAAGCCAAAAATAGATAGAAATGATGAGTATAGGTTTTATCAAACAATTGTGGGTAGTTTTGAGTCTTACAACGAGGAATACGTAAACAGGATTAAAAACCATATGATTAAGGCTATAAGAGAGGCTAAGGTAAATACTACTTGGGAAAACCCCAATGTAGAATATGAGAAAAGAGTGTTAGCGTTCATAGATGATACATTATCTAATGATACTTTTAGAAGTGATCTGATTAATTTTCTGAAGAAAGTCACATATTATGGTTATATGAAATCTTTAATTACAATTACTTTAAAGTGTACTTCTCCCGGAATTCCTGACATTTACCAAGGGACTGAGGTGTGGAGATATTTATTGACCGATCCAGATAACAGATTACCTGTCAACTTTAATTATCTGAGAGAAACCATGAAAAAGTTGCCCGATAGTATAGAAAAAATAACAATTTCTGACGAGAGGACTAAAATGTTAGTAATAAAAAAGTTGCTTTCGATTAGAAGAGATTTACAAGGCTATCAGAAGTTACAATACGGATTTAGGAGAGGTAAAATAATGGTATTATTCTCCCCCGTCGTAACAAAAGAAATAAATGATGAAGTTGACTTGCCTAAAAGTTTCGATGTTCTAAGAAATGTTGAAATATCACAAGGAAAATATAAACTAAGTGATATAATAGGAGAGCATAAAATAGCTGTACTGCAAATAAAAAATGATTGATTTCATTCATTTAAAACGTCTTCCAATGTAATTGGGACTTTAGTTATCCTTTTCTTTATTACGTCCTCAATCGCACTAGTTACTGCTGCAGCAGCCACGCCTACTGGAATTTCTCCTATACCTTTGGCTCCGAAAGGTGTTACTGGAGAAGGCGTTGGTACTATATTCACTTCGATATCAGGCAAATCCGCAGCTGTGGGTAATCCATAATCTGCTAAACTAGTTGTTAATAGGTTTCCACTATCATCATATAAATATCTCTCATATAATGCTATAGATATGCCTATTGCAGTTCCTCCAATAACTTGTTCTCGTACTAAATCCTCGTCTATAGGATTACCAGGATCAATGTATACTACGTGTTTGATAGGCTTTATCTTACCATCTTCTATCCTAACAACAGCTAAATCGCAAGCAAATGGATAAGCGTTGAACCTATATTTTCCTTGAAGAGTGTACGTGAAGCTTACTTCTTCTCCTTCAAACTGAGTAATCCTAACTTTTCCTCCATTCTCGCCGATGAAATAACCCTCTTTATAATCTATTATCTTATCGTTTAGTACTGCTTCAGCCCTCTTTCTAAGCTTAGCTTTTAATTCTTCAACTCCACCGGCAACAGCACCATAAGAGTATACAGCCATTCTACTCCCACCGGGACCAAATGATGAAGGTAATTCTGTGTTATCTAGTATTTCA
>NZ_QIMI01000010.1:0-24650 GCF_007050195.1 Sulfolobus sp. B1
TAAATTACGAAGCCTAAAAGGAGATAAAACGGGGCTACGAACAAGTAAGACGGCAAATAAGTGGGGTAAAGATAAACCAAGTAACCAACGTAAGGGGTTTGAGCTAGCCAATAGCCAAGGTAACTGGAACCAACGTAATTATAAGTGGCAACAGCCAAGAGGAAAATAGAGAGGAAGATAACAATTGGTTTTCTCCTTATAAGTAACGCTGAAAGGGAGATGGCAGTGAGGATAGCCCCAAAGATGATGATAGCGTGATATGCATCGATATAGAAAGAGGGACCCAGCCAATACATTACGCCCGTTAACGTATAGAAAGGATTTACTGTCTGCAGGGCTATCCCAAGCTGATTATACACAGTTGAAACACCTACTAGAGAAATAAAGGGTGAAATCAGTTTCGTGTATATTATTGTGTTCACGTTTAGAAGTAAAAAGAAGATGAAGCCGAACAGGAACATCTTAAACCAGCTTATCACGTACCTAAAACTTCTCTTTACAGCAAGGAAATATAGAGAATAGGCAAAAAAGGTCAAGATAGAGAAAACGATTCCCCTAGGGTCTGTAAAATCTAGCGTTACAGCCAAAGCCAATATCGCACCGCGTTTTAGAGCTTCCTTAAATGAAACCTTTAAGACGTCTAAGGCGTAGTCAAATAAGGCTAAGGAAACCGCAAATAAGCCGGGGTAAAAGTATATTACGCCATCTACTGCGTACCAAGTTATTGGGACTGGGACAGATATCATAATTGAAGTGATGTATAAAAGGGGTCCCTCTGCATTAAAGTACTTCCTTAAAAAGTATATGGAAGAGAAAAAAATACCAAGAAATAGAAATCCAAAAGAAGAGTATGCACTAATATAGTTGACTAATGTAGAGAGGAAGCTTACTTGCCCTAGAAGTGAGAGTAAGAATACAAACATGCCGTGTAGCCCAGTATAGGAACCACCGTTAAGGATATTATAAGCTATCTTCTCTGCTACTTCCTTAGGTAGGAGGGAATAAGAGGGGCCTAAGCTATTGTGAAACAATATATAATACTCTATGATGCTTACTATAACGCCCGCTAGATAACCTACATACCTCTCTAAAAACCTTTTCACGTTTATTAAAGCGTTAAACTATATTAATAAGTCTTTTCCTATGTTAGATGTGAGAGTGCTAATAGTAACTTATGGGGACGTTAGAGATCCAAAAGGGGGATATCTCATTAGGGTTTCTAACTTAATTAAGTGCATTAAAGAGGAGGACTTAAAGGTTATACAGTTCATAACAGAGGGGAGAGGAAAAGAGAAACCCATTAAAAAAAGTGATGAAAATATAGTTACAATTAGGGCAAGCAAGAATTACTTCTTCCTAGGCCTATCGTTGCTGTTTAATGCCATCAAGTTTTCTTACCTCATAAAGAGGTCTGACGTTGTAATATTTGAGGGTTCCCTATTTCTACCCTTTGGCTTAATGGGAAGGTTGTTAGGTAAAAAGGTAATTCATGACTTTCACGGCTCAATAGTAGAAGTGTCCAGAGGGCTTAGAGGTGTGAAGAACTTCGTGCTAAGGAAGATGATTGGGGGAACTTTGGACAAGTTAGCGGTAATTATAGCAAACTTGACAATTGCGGTCTCAGATAGGGACGCAGAGCTAGTGAAAAGGATTTGGAAAAGAGCCAAAGTGATGACAGTGGTACACGGCATAGATGTGGATAGAATACCCTTCTTTGAAGTTAAGAGGGACAAAATCGAGAAGTTAATATTTGCAGGTAACTTGTACGCTGTAAATAACTTAGCTACTGTTGAAAACTTGATCGAAGTGGCTAAGGACTTACCTTGTCTAGAGTTCTTAATAGTAGGGGATGGGAAAGAGTTAGTAAAGGGACCTCCACCCAACGTTAAACTAATGGGCAAAGTGGACTCTCTTGACCCCTACTATGAGGAAGCTGACGCTTGTATTATTCCTATAACTTCAGGTACGGGGGTGAAGACTAAGGTGCTAGAATGTATGGCATATGGTAGACCAGTAATCACAACAGAGAAGGGAATCGAGGGGATAGAGGAAGCGAGGAGCCTCAAGGGAGTGTATGTAGTAAGGCTGGAGGAAATGAGCAAAGTAATAAAAGAGATGAAATTAGAAAGGGCGTACCTTGAGCTTAGATCATTCGTAAAGGATAATTTTTCCGTGAGTGTCACTTGTAGGCAGTTGAGAAAGGCCCTTGAATTTATTTAGTCTAGATAAGTAAGAGGCATAAGTCATAGACCAGTTATTTTCAAAAATTTCTCTCGAAAGTTATCATCGCTAAACATTAAAGCTCTCTCCCTTACCTCTTTTCTTAGTTTGTTGTCGTTTAAGGCTTGTCTAACTAGTTCTGGAAGCTCCTCGACTCTTTCATATCCGTATCCAAACTTTCCTTCAGAGATTATATCCAACCATGTGCCTCCGTTTTTGTAAACAACAGGGACGTTACCAGCACTCATACCCTCTACTACTGCTATGCCAAAGGGCTCCTCTCTCTTTCCATGAAGAATGACCTTTGACCTACATAGGATTTCGCGTTTTTCCTCTTCACTCGCATCAGTCACAAAAGTTACATTTGGAGGGCTTTTCCTTCTAAGTTCACTATAGTAATGCTCGTCTTGAACCCTCCCTATTATAACGAATTTTATGTCGCTTAAAAGCCTAGCTACGTAAATAACGTCTTCGTATTTCTTATCCTCTACTATCCTTCCTAAGCTAACTACAATGTCTTCTTTCTCTTCTCCCTTACAATGTATGGGTTTCACAGGTGGGTATAAGACTTCTGTAGACCTACCGCTCTTCTCGTGAAGTAGTTTAGCCGTATACGTGGAGTTAGCAAGCAATCGTTTAGTCTTGTCCTTAAAGCTAAAAGAAGTAATGAAGTTAAGAAGATCTACGATTTTTTTGACCTTCGTGATATCCTTTGTCCTAAAGAACTTTCTAGCTGGATAGTGTATGTAACCTAGGTCAAAATGCCCAAACAGTTCGTCATATGTAGTGCATATTGAATAGTCGTAGTTGCTAAATGATTTAAAATAGGAAGAGGTTAGATATAATCTAGCTGTTCCAAATATAAATAATGGGGAACGGAAAATTAAGGGAGAGTACAATCTAAACAGCGAATATGAGATTACTTTGTCTATGTAATTACCTATCGCACTATAGAATCTCGAAGGTCGCAAGGGAGTGTGCAGTTCAATAGTGTGACCCCTACCTTTCAATGTTTTAATGATGTTCATAAAAACTACACCACCGCCACCTAGCAAGGCTATATCTATTGGAATAGGTTCAACTATAGCTACTTTCATTTTCAGACAAAGTGATTACAAATCTTTATGTTAAAAATTTTTATTTTGATAATAGAACCAGCTGTGATGTTACAATAGGTTAACTTAACCCTTTGTCGCGCAAAGCAAATATATATAGTCACGACCATCTTTCTCTTGATACAATTGGAACAGTATATCTAATTCTAGATCTTTCCTTAGTTTATTACTAATACCTTATTAGCTATACATGGTGAACTATTTGAATATGTTAAATTTTTATGTTAAAATTAAATAATTATTTATTAATAAAATATTATATACAAAATATAGTAAGTTTATGTGTTTACTTTATAAATAGCTTCTCATTATCTTTTCTAGTTTACCAGATAAACCATACTTAAAAGCCCTTGTAATCCAGCAATGAGTCTAACTTATAATGTCACTATGAGAGTTTTTACGTTTTCACCATTAGGCTTTACTGTAATCGTTTTAGACTGTTAAGAAATGAGAGCTATCGATTAAACTGGAAAAATCGATATACCCTTAGGTAGAATTTTCTTTTAGCTACAGAGGATAAAACATTTTTAGGTTAGGCATTAGGGAATTTCAGCCTCCTTACTATCTACAATTCCCTTAGGTATCTTTTCAGCATATCGTAGTCTTCGTTTAATTAAGTAATTCTTCACGAAGCTATGAAGGAATAAGTTTAGGAAAGAGACTCCTATTGTATTCAACCTTTAACTTAGTAGGGAAGAAAGGGATTTCTCAGTATCTTCAGGCTGTCTGCTATCACCTCTAGTCTCTTATTATCCTCGCAGAAAATGTCGTAACTCCACTTTTTATTGATAAAAATAAGATAATAGAATACGTAAGCAAATTCTTTATTACGTTTACTCAACTCATAAATTTTGGATAAGTCTTCCAGATCTTTTTTTATATTTACACTCTGCATTTAAATCCCTAAAGGCAGCAATGGAAACATTATTGTCGTGAATTCGATAATAAGTGAGAGGTGTGTGATCTAGAAGAATGGGCTTACGGTTAATCAGTACGCTTAAGAATAGATAAAAGTCAACCGATATGTTAATTTGCCCTAATTGACTTAATACAATGTTATCTTTCTGACACAAATGGAGCTATTATTACCCCAGCCTCTTCTCTTTATCAAGCTAGCGTAGACCTTCTCATCGTAGCCAGAGAAGTAATCCTCCTCCCAAACCTCTGGCGTGAGCAAGACCTTCCCCTCCTCGTCTATCACAACCCTGTTGATATGATAGAGGACTAAGTCCTCATACCTCATAAATGATTGGTATACTTTCCTTAACTTCTCCTCGTGGAACTTATTGTCGTCTTCTAGGAAGCAGAATATCCTTCCTTTCGATTCTTCAATGCCAACTTTAGCTTGATTCCCAATTTTTCCTCCTCTGTGTATAAGGACTTAACGTTTTTCTCCTTCATGAAACTGTCAATTTCTTGATCCTCAAAGTTCTTCATCACGATTATCTCATACTTATCCTTGTCAAATTCTTGATTTAGCGCAGAAGTTATTGCTTCCTTCAAGAATTTCCTCCTGTTATGAGCAGTAATTATAACTGAAATTGCAACATTATCTTTATTCATTTATTTCCACATTTAGAGTAGAAGATATAAGTTTTTAGGTTTTCTTGTAAACCTTATTATACTAATATTAATCTCGTTATGAAGAATCTATCCCTTTTTAACTTGTAATATCGATTCTCAAATCTATAAGAATTTTAACCCTCTCCTTGATTAAAATTTTGTGTTGGTACCTTATAAAATATCTTAGCCCTAGCCTAAGTATTTAAGAAAAAGATTTAAGCTAAATACAGCAGTTAATCATAATGAAGTTCTTCTATCAGACAACGTTCAGTCTTAACAGAATTCACATTTATCAAAAGGTGTACAAAAACTGGTTCAGTGTGCTTCAGCAAGTGAGAAAAGGCAGCGAAGAAATTCACATTAAATTTAGGGATGGTAGTTCCGGAATATGTAGTCTAGAGTGCGCCCGTGCTCTGGTGGATTTAGTGCAATTCTATCCAGATTATTTTAATCCTATAAAGTTTCACATTCGGGGTAACGAAGTTTACTATGAATCCACTAGAATAGATACTAACCCGTCCGGACATGTACTTCGCACTGCTAGTGGTTGGATTGAGAAGGATAACTATTGGTATTATCCAAAATATAACGTAAAGTTCTTGAAAGGACATGAAGTTGCTTTATTCGAGACATTCGTACAAGAACAATACAACGTGGACGTTGAGGGCAGGGAAGTTGTAGACGTAGGTGCAAACATAGGTGATACAGCTGTGTACTTCGCCATAAAGGGAGCAAAGAGGGTTGTTGGATTTGAGCCACTACCCTCCGTGTACAGGATAGCACTTGAAAACATCAAGCTAAACGGGCTGGAGGATAGGGTAACCCTGATAAACGCTGGGGTAGGGTCAAAAGATAGTATGATAAGAGTACCTTCAACTATTGATTTAGACAAGAGTGGGGGCTTCCACGTCACTGGTGAAGGTGACGTGGAGGTACCATTATACTCCCTAAAAGGGATGAGGGAGCTTGTTAAAGATCCCTATTTGCTGAAGATAGACTGTGAGGGGTGTGAGGTTGACGTCATAATGAACAGCGATGAAATAGGGTTTGAGAAAATAATCTTTGAACACCACGCCTTCTTGACGGGAGTTTCTTATAAGAAGCTAATAAAGAAGTTAGAAGAGGAAGGTTACAAGTGTACAGCTAGGCAGGCTCAAAGAACAGCTGGCATAAGTTATTTAGGAATTGTTTCGTGCGAAAATAAGTAAATAGACTCATCGCTTTATTTCTCCTTCTATCTCTTTAAGCGTTTTCACCCAGTTATCGGTTATTCTCTCCCAGTCGTGCATCTTTGCAGTCTCAAAGCCATTCCTTACAACTTCTTCCCTCAAATTCTCGTCCTTTATAACCTTCTGTATTAATTCCGCTAGTTTCTCAGGGGAGTGGGTATCGTCCACTAAGGCATTGTACCCATTGACTGCGTAAGCCCTACTGCCCACGTTGTCTGTCATCACTACGGGGGTTCCACAAGCCATAGCCTCAAGTGGAGGTAGACCGTAACCCTCTAACTTAGAGGTAAACAGAAATACTGAGGCACTATTGTATAGTTCTACCAATTTTTCTCGGCTAACAGGTTTATATGCTTCGTACTTAAAACGGATTTCGTTTCTGAACTTCTCTAACACTCCGTGATCTATGACGACCGCTGTAAAATCTAGATACTTAGACAAAAGGTTCAATGTCCTTATTGCCACTTCAGCTCCTTTATTTGGTTCTGGCCTCAGGATTACCATGACCTTTATGTCATCATTATCCCTTCTTCTTGGTTTGAAAAGCTGAGTATCTACACCTGCGCTGACTACGAAGAACTTCACATCCCTTTTTATAGTCGACTTAACTAGGTCTGTCTCTATTCCGGTTAGCGCAATGTAGTAGTCATAAGGTGAAATAAAGGTAAGATACCACCTTATATCTCGACTCAACACGTAAATATACTCTGGCCAGCCTTGAGGGAAGAAGGCAAGTTTCTTGTATTTCTTTGACATAAAACTCCATATAAAAGCAGAGGGTAATCCTGTAATTATTAGATCAGATTCTGGGATTATTGAGCTCATAATTCTTGAAAAATCAAAATCTATATTTAACAATTTAGATAGTATTATATAGTAGTCTAATCCCCTAAAATAATGGACTTGTCTATATTTTATTTGTAATATATTAGATAAAATCTTTAACAATTTAGGCTCCTTCGGATATATTATAGGGACACGGTTGTTAGGATAGAACCACGGAGATCCTCCGGATGAGACTATCTTGACATCATATCCTCTCTTCAACAACCTATTAGTTATTTCCAAATAATAGTAGAAGCCACCACCTAGTCCCAATCTTTCAGTCACTAACGTTAAACTTATCATCTTTGATAGTTTTAACACAAGAGAATATATTTTTAACTACTCAATAGCTCTCGTTTAGCTTAAAAATTCCATCTATTTCCTTCTTAAAGACACCATAACTGAGATGGTCGTCAAAATTATTGAGACACCGAGGAGAGATAATGGAAATATGGGATAGCTAACCTTTACATTTCCTTGACTAGAACTAATCGTAATAATCTTATACACATGAACCATAGGAAACGTTATGTTAATAACTTCATGAAGTGAGGAGACCTTTAATGATATACTGCCTTGTCCTAAATCATTTGTATAGCCAGAAGCGTATTCTTTACCGTTAACATAAATAACGTAGAGCTGATGTGATAAAGGGGAATATACAGTAAATCCTAAAGGTGTTATCAAGTTGTTAGGTGTATCCGTCCTTATTCCTACATAAGAGAAATTCCAAAGTACAGGGGTCAAGTAGTTTATTACAAATTCCTTACCATTTATAAACATATCTTTTACAAACGTAAGTCCATTATGCTCCTCAAGAACTACTGCATAGTTTACTAGAGTACTAACATTAATCCAATTGTCTATAACTGAACCGTAATAAGGTAAAGAAGATAAAGGGTTATACCAGCTCCCATTAATATGGTACCATAACCTCCCATTAAAAGCAATAAGTACTAAACTAAAATACCTTTGATCTCCTTCAGGTAAAGGTGGTTTAAAATTACCTCCATAAAGAACAATTCCTAGATTAGTGAAGTAGTAAGTATGATACTCGCCAACAAACGTTACGATTAGTTCGGTTGTATTGTTAGATATGTTTGCTGGAAACAGCAAATAGCCACCACCAGGAGGAGTCCCAGTGTAAGCTACTTCGCTACCGTTGTGAATGACCTCTACGCCAGAGGAAATTATTGGGAAATCAGTGGAGTTGATATAACTGTTCAAGAGCTGGAAGTATATGGTGATCTCTTGCCCTAAATATGCGCTACTGGGGTAATTAACTACTATAGTAGAGGACAACGTGATTATACTGCCAGCAACAAGCAGTAAGAGGGCAAAAGTCAAGATAAACCTCATTTTCATTAGCTAAAGTTACGCGATGAGGTTATTAAAAGTTTTCCGTGAGGTTAGATTGCCTAATTAAATATGCCGTTTTGTAGGCTGATAACGAGAAGGTATACTTTGTAATGAAACACCACTTTACCAATAGAAAACCTTTAATTTATTGAAGGTAAGAGGAAAAGAGAATGAACCCGATAAAGAACTGGCTTAAGTCCTTGAGCGTTACTACAGTTAACGTAATAGTCGCACTGTTCTTCTTCGTCGTTACTGCAAAAATCACTAACCCACAGTTCTTTGGTAAAGTGGCGATCATACAGCTATTGGAAGTAATTGTCTCCGCCGTGTTCTTCTTCATTCCTGGTTCCATTGTAACTAGGGAAGTGGCTTACACTTACGCTAGAAACGAACATAAGCCCTACGTTGAGAAGTTCCTAGCTATACCCTTCCTTGCCTTACCCTTCCTCCTCGTCTTATTATTTTTACCGACTTACGTGAAGTTAGCAATCCCTTACCTGTTCCTTTACTTGTTCACAGCCGTTGAAAACTCAATAATGGTTGGGATGGACATGTTCACTGAAAATGCAATCACTGGCATTACATTCATCATCATCAGGTGGGGAGTAGCAATTATAGCGGTACTAATGCGTGACATCTACATGTTTATAGGTGTATGGACTACAGGAGGAGTGATATCTGTATCTCTAAACTACATCTTCTTAACGAGGAAGTTGGGCGAGCTAATTGCCCCTCACTTCGACTTCAACTTCTTAAAAAGAGCGTTCAGGGAGGGTCTACCGTTGTTCCTATCTAACACCGCTGGTTTTTTGTCATCACAGGGTGACAGGGTCACTACTGCATACCTCTTGGGCTCTTATTATTTAGGCATCTACCAGTTCTCAGCCTTAGTCGCCTCAGTGCCATCAATGTTCTTAAGCTCTCTGTCTAACGTCATTTTACCGACCGCGTCCTTTTACAAGGCTTTAGGTAAGGATGAGAGGAGAATGAGTTCCATCTCCTTTAGGGTTACATCTCTCCTCACTTTACTTATTATAATGTTATCCGTACCTTTAGGTGAGATAATTATTACCCATTTCTTCCCAGACTACGCCTCTGGAATTCCCGCCTTCACCTTATTGCTTATGGCCTCAGTTTTGCCTTTCCCTATTAGCTCTTTGACTAATTTCATTGTGGCTTTTAAGAGGGATTTACGCCCGTTCCTTGTCCTCACTGTGCTAAACGCCTCAACTGTCTTGATCACCTCATTTCTGCTCATACCTAGGATTGGAATAATTGGTGGGGCTATTTCTCAAGTCATTGTGGCTATAGTCAGCTCTCTCTTCACTGTCTTTTACGCCTTGAGGACTAAGGTCTTCTTTCCGACTTTTAAAGAATACGTAATTCTATCTATCATTCCCCTAGTTGGGGTTTATGAGGTCTTCATAGACCCTAGGTGGTTGGACTTAATACTCTTCTTGACATTAATCTTAATTTTCAAGTTCTTGGGAATAATTGAGAGGGATTACGTTGAGTTGATAAAGGGTTTTTTGCCTCAAAAGTTAGCGTTTGTTTATAAGGTCTTAAGGGTTTTGAGTAAATAGAAAAGGTGTGCAGTTTTATAATTGTGGTTTACTGTTAACTGGGTGAGGAGTTAAGGCTATGTTCTGGACGGTGAATGGAAAAACATTTTTGTTTATTAAGAGTATTAAACAACATGAAGGTTCTGATACTGGGGGCTTCTGGACAGTTAGGCTCTGAGCTTTCTAAGCTCTTCCCCAACGCTATAAAGACTTATTCCTCTTCAGAAGTCATAGGTGGGGTAAAGATCGACGTCACTGACTTCCCCCTCCTAGAAAACTTTATACTTAAGGTCAAGCCAGACGTTATAATAAATGCTGTAGCTTATACAGACGTTGATGGGTGTGAGAGGGATAAAGATAAGGCCTTTGAGGTTAACGCTGAGGCGGTAAAGCACATAGTTAGGGCTTCTAGGGTAACAGAGGCATACTTAGTCCACGTGAGTACCGACTATGTCTTTGACGGAGAAAGGGGTAACTATGCAGAATCTGACACACCTAACCCAATAAACTACTACGGTATTTCAAAGTTAGTGGGTGAGGGCTATGCTTTGTCTTATGATGATTCTCTCGTAGTTAGGACTTCAGGCGTCTTTAAGCATAAGGGCTTTCCGATATTTGTTTACAAAACGCTTAAGGAGGGGAAAGAAGTCTTAGCCTTCAAGGGCTATTATTCCCCTATTTCAGCAAAGTTATTAGCTGAGGCTATAAAGGAGTTGATAGAGATAAGGAAGACTGGTGTTATAAACGTTGCAGGTGAGAGGGTCTCACGTTATGAGTTAGCCTTAAGGATAGCAGAGGCTTATAATTTGCCGAAAAACGTAAAGGAAACTGATGAGATAAAGGGTTGGGTAGCTAAGAGACCTTTCGACTCCTCTCTGGATATAAGCAAGGCTAAGAGGTTAGTCTCTATAGACTTCTATTCATTAGAGGAGAACTTAAAGTATATGGTGGTGAAATGAAGGCAGTAATTCTCCACGGTGGGCAGGGGACTAGGCTTAGACCTTTAACTCATACTGGACCAAAGCAGTTGATTAAGATTGCTGGAAAGCCCATATCTCAGTGGGTATTGGAACAAATACGTGATGCGGGGATTCACGATGTCATCGTCGTATTGGGGGATAATATGCCCAACAAAGTAATAGAGTACTACGGAGATGGGAGGGGTTTTGGCGTAAACATAACGTACATTTATCAAGGTAAGGCTAGGGGGTTGGCTGACGCTGTCTATAAGGTTAAGGATTTGGTGAAGGAAGAGAAGTTCATAGTGTATTTAGGGGATAACATAGTGAACTACGACTTGAGGAAGTTCTCCTCCTTTGGCTCAAATGCCTCAATATTGCTGGCTAGGGTGCAAGACCCCTCCCGATTTGGTGTTGCCGTGATAAGGGAAGGTAAAGTGGTCAAGCTCGTAGAGAAGCCTAAGGAGAGGCTATCTGACCTAGCCTTAGTCGGCGTTTACGGTTTTGATAAGAACGTCTTTGACGTGATAGAGACGCTTAAGCCCAGCTGGAGGGGTGAGCTGGAGATAACTGACGCGATCCAAGGTCTCATAGATAGGGGCTTTGATGTAAGCTATGAAATAGTTGAAGGATGGTGGAAGGACACTGGTACCCCTACAGACATACTTGAGGCTAACGCTTTCCTCTTAGACAGCAAGATATCGAGGAGTTTGAGTACCACATCGAGGGTAATAAACTCAAGCGTGGAGGGAAGGGTCTTCATAGACGATAATGCTACAATAGAGAACAGTACTGTGAGGGGTCCTGCATATATAGGCAAGGGGTCTAAAATTGTAAACTCATATATAGGACCTTACACCTCAATAGGGGATAATTGTTCGATAAAGGATAGTGAAGTTGAACACAGTGTGGTCTTGGATAACGTGAGTGTTGAAGGAGGGGTCTATCTGATGGACTCCTTGATCGGGAGTAACGTGACCATAAAGAGGGGTAATAGGTGGCAGAAGTTAATAGTGGGTGAAAACTCATGGTTAACTTTGTAGTCCTAGGAGGGGCAGGGTTCATAGGCTCTGCCTTCGTAAGGGAGCTGAACAAGAGGGGGATAAGACCATATGTCTTTGACGCCTTAACTTATGCAGGGAGATTAGAGAACTTAAAGGGGACTGAGCACGTTTTCGTAAGGGGAGATATTAGGGATATAAGTTCCCTCGATGTGGTGTTCTCTAAAGGGGTAGATGTGGTAATAAACTTCGCAGCTGAGACGCACGTAGATAGGTCTATTTACTCCCCAAAGGATTTCGTGGAGACTAACGTCCTAGGTGTTATAAACGTTTTGGAGGCTTCTAGGAAATACGGTTTCAAGTACGTTCATATTTCGACTGATGAGGTATACGGAGATGAACAGTGTGCAGATGAGAGTTCACCCCTAAGACCCTCTTCTCCTTACAGTGCGTCAAAGGCTTCAGCTGATATGTTCGTAAAGGCTTACGTTAGGACTTATGGGGTTAAGGCAGTCATTGTGAGACCTTCAAACAACTACGGACCTAGGCAATTCCCTGAGAAGTTGATACCAAAGACGATAATTAGGACTTTGCTGGGTCTTCCTATACCTATTTATGGTGATGGGAAACAAGAAAGGGACTGGATATACGTTGAGGACACTGCGAGGATAATCGCTGATATAATAGAGAAGTTCGCTAAGTGGGATGGTGATGTCTACAATTTACCTGGGAAACAGGTTATGACTAACCTATCCGTTGTGATGACGATAGGTGAGATAATGGGCAGGGAGGTTAGGGTGAAGTTCGTTGAGGATCGACCCGGGCATGATAGGAGGTACTGTATGAAGCCATCGATAGAATATGAGGTAACTCCTTTGAGGGAAGGGCTGAAAAAGACAGTGGAGTGGTATCTTAACAATAAGTGGTGGTGGGAGCCAATGTTGAGTGATAAGTTCTTCAAGGACGATTTACCATGGAGGTGACTTAAATGCCTTTTAAGTTTAAGCGTTTAGAGATACCGGAAGTTATCTTAGTAGAGGCTAAGCAGTTCTCTGATGATAGGGGCTACTTTGAGGAGTTATATAAGCAGAGCGAGTTCAAAGAGTATATTCCCTGCAACTTCGTACAGATTAATCACTCCTTTTCGAAGAAAGGAGTGTTAAGGGGGTTACACTTTCAGATAAAGCCAATACCTCAAGGTAAGTTGGTTACTGTGATATCTGGTAAAATATTCGATGTTGCTGTTGACTTAAGGAAAGGTTCGCCTTATTATAAAAAATGGGTTTATGCAGAGTTAACGCCGGGTAAGCTTTTATGGATACCCGTTGGTTTTGCACATGGGTTTTTGGCATTAGAGGACTCCCATGTAGTTTATTTAGTTACTAGGGAATTCGCTAAGGAGTACGATTCTGGAATACGTTATGATGATCCGGAAGTTGGCGTGAAGTGGTATAAGGTTGAAAATTTTATATTATCGGAGAAGGATAAGAACTTACCATTGTTGAAGGACTCTAACGCTAACTTTAACTATGGTGATGACTTGTGTTAATTTTTTATTATCTGACTTTTTCAAGAGATATATCCCAGTTGTCTTAACTCCCCAGCTTGGAATGACAAAGTTAAGGAAAGCCTCGCCCTTTAGGCAGTGAGGAGTATAATTTTAATGTTTGATGGGACTTGCACTAATTTGTGTTATTTTTATTTCCTCAGAAACTTTTATTAAATGATATTTCTATTAATGACCGAAATCCTTTTTAAATGTTATTCACATAAAAAATTGAGATGTCGAGCAGTTCAAGTGATGATAGAGTAGCATTTTCAGCTTTCATAGCAGTGTTTAGTTTTATCTATACTACTTTCTATTACATTGTCTCGGGCTTCTTACCAGCAATAGTTAGCGGTTCAATTAGGGGTGACCTTTTTAACAACGTTCTTAACGTCGTGAACACTACAAATAGCCCGATTATATATTCTAGTAGTGTAGTTAACAATAATGAGATCGTTAGGCTTAGCTTAATTGTCTACGCTATATTCGAAAACCCAGTGAGTGTATTAAATTTATCTATTTTACAACTTATACGAGGAAACAGTTTTCTTCTTCAATTAGGAGGGTTAGTTAACTTAATCTCTGGGTGGATATTTGCTTACCTTTATAGGAGGTCTAAGGGAGTTCTCATATCATCAATTTCATTAATAAGCAATAGTATTATACAAGCGTTTATCGTATCGAATATCTCCTCTGATCCTACATTTTATTCACTCTTTTCGATATCTGAAGCTCTACTTTTCGTTATTGGGCAAGTCATAGCAGGTATTGAGTTTTATAGAGAGAATAAGGTTAAGGCTATGCTGGTTTCCTTCCCCTTCTTCTCCTTATTAAATATTATAGGCTTCGGTTGGCTGGTTTTTGACGCATCTAATGGGAGTCAAACTTACTCAATTGGGGGACAGTCTTCTGTCTCATCTAGTATGACGCAAAACTATGACGTTTATAACGCTCTGATTCAAGCATTACGTAATAGAAATTACGCAGCGGCTAGAATGTACATTTCTGAGTTGGAGGCTAATGGATTTGCAATAGAGAATATATTCTCTCAATTGGTTGATGATGGGGAGTGTGGAGGGGCAATATGGGTCATGAATAATTATACTTTAGATTATAAAAAAATAACGTGTAATTTTAGTAGTATAATTGATTGTATAATCAATACTGGAAGAGTTCCTAAGAGCGCAGATAGTTTTCTAGAGTTCTTGGATAAGATTAGTGTGAATAATGCGATAAGGTTAGCTAAGTATATTTATTATAATCCTAAGATAAGGGATAATAGAAGGGATAAGGCTGAGGAAATATTAGTCAAGCACTCAATAATTCAAAAAATCCCTTCTCCATCTTCAATCCAACCTTCTCCTTTACCTAGTCTTGATAAGTGGGATGCTAATCTATGGGTTGGGAAGGAGGTTTATGGTTATACTGTTGAGAGTGTTTTGGGGATGGGTGGGACTTCTTATGTTTTGTTGGCTAGGTCTGGTAATGATTATTATGCTATTAAGATTCCTATACTTTCTTATTCGCCTACGCAAGCTACGAGGGTTAGTAAGCTGACTTTTGAGGATATTTATAAGGAGTCTTCGAATTTACAAAGGTTGTCTGAGGGTAGTGGTAATGTTGTTAGAATATTTGGTATTTTCCTTGATATGAATTTGTTGAAAAGGATTGAGACGGGTGAGGTTAAGTATTATTTGTCTAATCCTCCTGCTATTGTTATGGAGTACATGGGTGGTGGGAGTTTGAGTGGTCTAATTAATGAGGATGTGATATTCTTCTCCTCCCGTTGGGTTGATATTCTCAGGGTTGTGTTCTTTAAGGTTGGTAAGGCTTTGGATTATCTTCACAAGAGTGGTTATGTTCACTTGGACGTTAAGCCTCAGAACGTTTTCTTTAGTAGGCCTTTGGGTAGGACTGGTGAGGAGGTTTATAATAGTTTGATTAATGGTAATGCTGAGGTTAAGTTGGGGGATTTGGGTTCTGCCAAGAGGGTTGGGGAGAGGGTTACGCAGTATACTGCACAGTACTGTTCTATTGATCAAGTCAAGGCTATTATACTTGGCAAGGCTGACCCATCAATGGATGTGTTCTCTTTTGGGGCTTCTCTTTACACGGCTTTGACTAGGAGGTCTTTTAATCCCCCAGAGTTGGTCAAGTTGATGGATGATGCTTTAGATGATTATATGAGGAATGGGAGTAGGTTCTTGAATATCTTGAAGGAAGCTGAGGAGAAGTACATGAGATATTATAGTGGTGGGTTAATAGCCTCTCTTTCCGCTTATCCAGATAATTTTAGAAAGGTTATTTTGCTCACTACTAATCCAGATCCTAGTAAGAGACCTAGAATGGATTATATCATAAGCATATTCTAAAGGGTTTGAGGAAAGATTATTAATTATAAGTCTTGATTATTTATTAATTTTTATTTATAATGAAGTGTACCATTGAAAGTCTTCACTAGGGCTAAAAAGTGTTCTTCAATTTCTGACCTTCTCCCCGCCATAAATGACGAGGTCTAACCTTTGTGGGAGTTACTCCATTAGAAGAGACTAAAAAGGAAGAGGTTTTTTCCAATACGTTAACAATTTTCTTTATTTCTCTCTTCATTATGTTTTCCCTTAACGTCACTGTGTTAACAACAATTTCATAAAATTTTATTCTCACAAAGGAAGCCCTGCTATTTATGCTAAAGGAATTCTTATTTGTTCAACCAGTTGTCTTAACTTCCCACCTTAGAATGACCAGCTAAGGACGCGACAATTCCTATGCTAAGCATGGCTAAATGCTGATTTCCAGAGTAGAAGATAGTTGGACCTACAGCACCTCCTAAGTGACCTATACCATCAGTAATACCGTGAGGTTCTGATTCTGATCCGAAATACCTCTGAGGTATACGAATACGTCACAAAAGATAAGGAGCCTTTATCCTTTAGGGTGGGGAGGAAGTCAGTTTAGATAAAAAAGGAAGATCTCACGAAGAATAGGTCGGGAAACACTCCTTTTTCTCTCTTTTAAACCTTCTAGTGGAGAAAATATGAGAAAAGTTTAAATAAGTACATGGGGGTGTTTAAATAAATGGCGGGGGTCAGGCTCACACGGGATCTTCACAGCTCGCTAACCTCTCATCATCCCCCCGCCACATCTGTGCGTTTAGATGAGTTGAATCAGCCTTCAGTTACCATATCGTGGTTGTCGCTAAGTGAGATGCCGTCACGTTTTTTGTCTAATTAGCGTACATCAAATAATTTACTGAAAGAAAAACGGTAATACATTTTGTGATCTGAAAAACAGAATGTCGTTTTAGGTAATCAAGGGATGCTATACCACTCCTTAACTCTCCTTGTACTACTCCTCATTATCTTCAGATCCACGTGTTATATACCTCACTACAAGTAGTCCTGCCAAACTGCTCCAGATGTCGACGTAACTTGGTTTATGCTATAAATTCGTCGAGTTTTCCCTTCTGACCTCCTCCGAAGAGCTGGTAAGGTTTGAGAAAGCTATTATTAGTATCTGACTTCCTCCGGCTAGGCTTTCGTCACTTCGCAAATAGTGGTTCTTTCTATTTATTAAACTTCTTATGTCTATACGTCTCTATGTTATACTCTTACCATAAACCGTTTATATCATTTAAGCTTAAATTTTGTGTTTCCAATAATAAAATGGGTAATTTGAGTCTTACTTCAATCATTAGAGCCGGTTTCGCAAGGGTTATAGTTGAAGCCATTCCTATCCCGAAAGACTACTTTCAAGGCTCTAGGAATTGCATAGTCGAACCTAAGACTAAAAATTACTCTATAGTAGGTACAGCTTTTGATTACCTCTTGAGGTCCTACCTTAAATTTCTGCACCCTGATGCCGTGGAAGTCTCAATAATAGGATTACATAGCTTTAAGTACGTTGAAAACGTAATAAAACTATTTGGAAAAGTAGAATTGAAAAATAAAACTCTAGGCAAAGACGATCTGAGGTCAATAGAGAGAGTAGTGAAAGAATACCTTAAGGAAAAAGAGGAATACTTGGCTAACGGTAAATTAACCAGACGATACGTGGAGCTGACCATAAGTTTCGCTAGGCTTGACTCAATATATAGGGCAAGTATGTACGATGACGTAGATGCGCCAGTAGATGAGAGGGATATAGACGACCTCATAGATCTGTACAACATTGTCCCAGACGAATTAAAGAACGGTAAAGGAAAATACTTGTTAAATCCAGACTTTAGGGAAGTATCTAGTCTAGTTGGGGGAGCAGACGTCGACTTGATAATTGGGAATACGATGATAGACGTAAAGACAACCAAGGAAATGAAATTAGATGAATACACTTGGTCCCAATTAGTAGGTTATTTAATGTTAGCTGACGAGGCTAGGTCAAGGTATAGCGATTTTCCTTATATAGAAAACATTGGGATATACTATAGTAGGTATGGTAAGCTATGGACTATTGGGGCTGATTATGTTAGGAGTAACTCAGATTACCAAGAGGTTAAGGAGAAGCTCCTTTCATATTATAAGGTTGAAAAATCTAAGCCTTCGTAGTTAAATTACTATTAAGGAGACTATTTCATTAACTTTATTGTCATTACTCTTGTGATAGGTATAGTCTGCTGAGAGTTACAGAGTTGATGAAAGCCTCTCTAGCGGGGAGGTCAGATTCTCGCTTTTTAAACACTTATTAGTACTGCGTAGTAGACGATGTATGATGCATTCAGTCCCAGTTGAGAGGATCTTCAGATTAATTTAATGTTGTGGAAAAACCTTTTTAGCCTGATCCTTAACTATGATTTGCTCAATATTTTTGCCATTAATTTTTAAGTCAAAAGCTGAAAGAGCCAAATGATTACAGAATAATCCCTTAAAGGGGTAAGTCACTAATCCTGACAAAAGGAATGACAAGCCTCGCCTTTAGGGCGGGGAAAAGGTCAGAATACACTGTGGTGAGTACGATGAAATTGCAAGTATTGCAGATGAGAAGAATGTTCAATACGGTAGCGAAAACTTCGTGAATCTCATGCGAGAGGTTCATTCACCGATGGTCATTGCTTTTGATCCGATGGGATTCCGATAGTGTCTACTAACGTGAGAGTAAGTAGGGCTAACTTTTTGAAGAAGAGATCAGTACAAATTACGTAAAGGGGTTCATTGAGTATGAAAAGAGTATGATAATAGGACTATACATTTCGGAACCCCTCTCTCTGAAATATCTTTATTAACTTTGATGAGAATTTATGAGTGTGGGTGTTGCAAGAGAACTATTAGATGAGATAAGCAAGGATGAGAAGTTGTATGATGAGTTAGTGAGGAAAGTTGCAATTGGGATTGCTAGGAATGATGAGGTTAGAATGTTAATACTTAATAGTATTATAAGGGACATCGCTACAAAGAAGGATATAGAAGATCAAGGTAACTCAATGAGGAATGAGATACAGAGTCTAAAGGAAGAGATGAGGAAAGAAATAGAGAGTCTAAGGAATGAAATGAAGCATGAGATACAGAGTCTAAAGAGTGAGACTGAAAAAAAGATTGATGCTTTGAGGGTTGAGTTGAAGAGGGATATAGAGGAAATAAAAAGTATGCAAAAGAAGGATATAGAGGAATTGAGGAATGAAATGATTAAGAAGATTGAAGATCAGAGGAGCGAGACTAGAAAAGATATCGAGAATCTTAGAATTGATACTAAGAGTGAAATAGAGAGTTTGAGGAGTTATGTTGATGCTAAGTTTGATGGAATTAATAAGAGGATAGATGATTTAAGAAGTGATATGAGAATGTATTTCTTCGGATTTTTAGGGAGCATATTAGCGACTCTTATAACGATAATACTAACAAAAGTATTCTAGATAAGTTTTTATAGAAACATGCTTTGAAATAGTCCAAAAGTCTATAAAAAGAGGATAAGCTAATCTGACCAACCCTAAAGGGTGGTGCTTATCATTTCTCTTTCAACGTGCTTGAGGAAATTATGTATGGATACATTGTTATCATACTGATAACTAAACTGCTATGGTTTTTTAAATTTTGACCCCATTTGTTTTAAAAAGAAACTTATGAAAAAGTTTAAATATAATTATCTGGTTATATTTCCATATGGGAAGATATGTAAGGTTGGTAATAATATTGGTATTAACAATGATATTGCTTCTATCTTCTTTAACGCCAGTAGTATCTCAGACAGTCTCTGCAATAAATATAGGGGGTAACCCTAGTTATGGGATTTACTATGACGGTAAAATGTATGTCGTGTTACAGGGAGCTTCAAAGCTAGCTGTAGTCCAAGATAACTCTGTTGTATCGACTTATAATTTACCAAGCTATTCTGGTGCCGTACCCTTTAGGATAGCTGCGGGAGGAGGACTTCTATACGTAGTTTATCAGAAAGGTCCAGTAATTAGGCTAACACCTAACGGGCAAGAGGTAGGTGTTGTGAATATATCTCATATTGGAAAATACCCTGCAGTATGTTACGCTGACGGTTACCTAATTGTTACCGCGTCCTATGGAAATACTGTATGGTTCATTAAGAACTTGAGTACGGAAAAGGTTAACGTTATGCCGGGTCCTCAAGCTCTAGCCTACGATAATTATACTAATGTTGTTTATGTTGGGGCTTATCAGAGTAATCTAATCTACGGTATTTCCTTGTCGAATTTTAAGATAGTTGACAATTTCACGATAAACGATACTACGGTTGATGCCATGGCTTTCGTACCTCCAGATATATTAGCTATTGCGACTTATGAACAACAAGTGGAATTCGTTAACCTTACCGACCATAAGATAATAGGAGTAGCTACCTTTATCTCCGGTGGGATAAACGGGTATAGCCAGATGATTTACGATCCAGCTGACCACTACGTAGTATTGTCATTAGCCCATAACGGCGATGAAGTGGCTTTCATTAACTATAGTGGAGACGTGAAGTATCTAATAACAGTGGGACAATCCCCTAACGGGGTAGTTTACGATCCCCAGAATCACTACGTGTACGTTATGGATTATGGGTCTAACCAAGTAAGTTACTTTCCCTCACTCGGAGTAACTCCTTCGTCTGTTAACACTGGTGTGAGCTTTACCTTTTATTACATAATAATCGGCGTAGTAGTAGCGATATTAGTGGTCATTGGAGTAGTCCTGTGGTTAAGGAGTAGAAACTGACTTATTCCCCGCCATAAATGGCGAGGGTTCCCCTCATCGATTCGGGACTACATCTCTCATATGAGGGGCAGTCGAGAGGGTCAGAGAACCCCTCCCATACAAGTTCACAATCGCAATTACATCCCTATCGTTCTCATAACCACAACTTGGACAATGGTAGCACCTATGTCCCGCTTCTTCCATTTCTTTCCCGCACTTAGGACAGCGAGTAGAGGAATGGTGTGGGTCAACATACACTACCTTCAGCCCATGTTTCTTAGCCTGCCACTCAATCCAGTACTGAAGTCTACGGTACTGCATCAAGTAGAGTTTATCCCTAAACTCTGTTGGTAACTTCTTCACGTTCTTTATGAGGTTGTTTAAGTCCTCTAAGAAGATGGCTGAAACACTAAATGACTTTGCTATCTGACCTCCTCCCCGCCCTAAAGGGCTAGGCTTGTCCTTCCTTTGTTAAAACGTGAGGGTTGTTCTATAAGAGTATTATTAAATTCGGAAAAAAGGTCTTTTTCCATCATAGGCTAAAGGTAGTGTATGTTGACCCTCTACTTATTGCGGTAATAAGATGGTGGAAGTAGCCCAAAGGTTGTATTGATTGTGAGAACGACCGTGACGTCATTGCGGTAATGAATTTATATGGTTCTCTTACCCTCTCGACATATGAGAGATGTAAACACGAATCGATGAGGAGGAAGTCAGCTCTTCCCGCTCTAATCGCTCTTTTGCAATTCGAATATTAATTCCTTCATCCACTCCATTGCTCTAAAGTAATCCTCCTTATATATGTGCTCGTTGAAAGAATGTATGTTCGAACCGGTATAATCAACTCCTACTCCATCAGCTACCTGATTGTTGTTCAAGATTCTCGCAAATGATTCCATAGGTCCAGTTCCCGGAGAATTAGGTAAAACTGTAGGTTTAACCTTGTAGACCTTCTCTGCTGATGATATTAATGATTTGGCTATTTGACTGTTTATCGAAGTCCTATATGGTCTGACCTTACCCCAAACCTTGAGCTCTAAGTTATTGGGCAATATTCTTCTCAGCTCGTTAAGTATCTCCTCTGGATCTTGATCTGGGACTAACCTAAAGTCTATTTTGGCGAAAGCGTAAGATGGTATTACGGTCTTTGACCCCTCTCCAGTATACCCGGCGTAAATACCGTCAATGTTACATGTGGGGTTCTCTACGAGTTTTCTCATGAAGTCATCCTCTATCCTTTGTCCTAACGCTTTTTCCATCTCCTCCTTTAGACCCTTTAAGTACTTCACCTCGTCTTCACTTAGCCACTTCACTCTATCGTAAAACCCCCTTATGTTGACTTTTCCATCTTCCTGCCTTATCTTAGATAAGAAGTAAACTATTTCCCACGCTGGGTTTCTGACTATTGGAGCGTACATCGAATGTAAGTCCTTTTCTGTTCTAGCCCTAATTTCAACGTAAAGTAGTCCCTTAACTCCTAACACTATTTCTGGTGAATTATCAGCCCCCCTTCCAGCCCCCTCCCATAGTATGTAGTCAGCCTTAAGCCTATCCTTATAATCGTTTAAGAAGTCGTCAATGAACGGACTTCCAATCTCTTCAACTCCTTCGTAGATGAACTTAATGTTCATTTTTAGCTTTGAATCTTTCATCAAATCTATTATTGACTGTAACCTAGCCATCAGAGTCCCCTTATCGTCTGCAACTCCTCTAGCGAAAATCTTACCGTCCTTTTCTGTTGGGGTAAAAGGGTCAGTGTTCCACCTATCTAATGGTTCTACTGGTTGTACATCGTAGTGGTTATAGATGAGGAGTGTTCTCTTCGCTTTTAGGTTTATCTCCCCTATAACATATGGATTAACTGCTTTATGTCTTATTATCTCAGCCTCTATTCCGTGGTCATTCATGTAGTCTGCAATGAATTTAGCGCCCTCTTCTCCCCTTCCCTTAGCTGAAACTGTGTCTATTTTTAAGAACTCATACAGTTCTTGGATCTTGTCCATGTATTTAATGAGATGAGAGAGTTGAAAAATCTTGTCCTCGAGATTTTTGTTAGAAGAAATATTTTAAGGGCTTTGGATTAACTTTCTTTACGACTCACTTTGAAAAATATGAGTAGAGATATTCCAACATAGAGCACTCCTACAAGGAAGAGAACCATTAAGCTATTACCATTGGGAATCCCCAAGTAAGCTAAGGCTATTACACCAATGGCTATTATAGTAACCACTAAGGGTACCAACATTTTATCGGTATTATTGTCCTTCCAACTCATGTGAGGAATACTATTAACTAAGTATATAAATATGCGTATACGGTTAGAATTTATTGTCACATTGAATATAACCGTTTTATAATAGTAGCTATTTCAAATTATAGGAAAAGCCTTCTAAACTGCTAATATTTATACGAAATGAAAAATTTTCATTGTCGCATAGCTTCTTTATTCATTATTCAATTCTCATAGATCTTATCTGATCATTTTTTATCTTTTTTCCCTTGTCAATTAAGGTTTAGAAATTTTTTAAGTGTAGGTGGTAAAACTCAGTTGAGTTTAACTTATGCTGAATGTCCTTTAGAGCCTTCTCTTTGAGCTCATTAATCCTAACCTTATCGAGTTTTTCATTTTTCCCTAAGCACTTAACGTTAAATAAATAGGTATCCCTCATATTTCCCAACTCTTGTGAAATCTCCTTCAGTAAAGAGGAGTCTAAGTTCAGACTTTCCATTAAGAACCTCGTCTCCCTTATTATTTTCCTAATAGAGTGAAACTCTTCCTCTACCTTTAATGTATTGTAATTCAAGAAAATTTTTTCAGCTATGATCAATCTACTTCCGAAAATTTTTGGTAAGTAACAGTTTCTCAAAGAGATGAAGGAATTAACAACTTTTTTAGCTAATCTGTCCCTTTCATTGAGCTTTACGCAGAACATTATGTCCATGTCTCTCACTTTTCCTAATCCTCTCATTATCTTTTTAGCTCTTATTATACACTCTGCTTTCAAGTGCAATTTATAGGTTGCTTTAGCAATGGTTAAGTACTTTCTTAACTCTACTCTAGCATCATGTATCTCGTCCTCAGATATTCCAGAATAGGAGAGGAACTCGCTTAAGTGTAAGTTAGCGTATTCCTCAGGTTTCAATTTCTAATACCTCTTTCACGTATTTTTGTATACTATCATTTACTTCGTCTACATTTCCCTTAGTTACGATTACGTTTTTTGAGATTGACTTCAAGTAAAGCTGGAATTCGTTAATGTACTTCTTGTAAGAGAGAAATACGTCATCTTTAATGCTCAAGTCAATGCTCTCACTTAAGGGGTCTAAAAAGCCTTTCTTTTTAATTATTCTTCTTATTATTTCCATTGGTGGAGATATCAGTGAGATTGAGAGATTAGCTACTGGTAGAGCTGAGAGGACTCCTTCAACCCACTCCTTATCCAGTTTCCTCGTTAGAGCCCAAGCCTCTAAGGTTAAAGTGTAGCCATCGGCAATTGCTATAAAACCGGAGTCTAAGGCTGGTTTAACAACGTTTTCAATTTGGTCAGCTAAGTCAGTTACGTAAGCTAGGAATAACGTTCTTCTCTGGTAAAATATTTCCCTCTTAACGTTAATTATTGCCTCAGATAAGAGCTTTGAGGAGAGTATTCCGAAAGTTATTACACCATAACCTTTATCTTCAAGGAAATCCTTAAGGCTAAGCACGTGGGTAGTCTTACCAGAGTTGGTAATCCCTTCAATGGCTATTATTTTTCCCATATTTCCATCACTTTCCTTCTTATCTCCTTTTGGACTTCTCTAGGATTTCTAACCCCTTCTATAATTGTAAAACCGTTTTCCTCAGCTATCCTATCGTAAACCTCAGTTATAGCTGACTGATATTTTAGAAAACCCTCTTCTGGGGTTAAGTTTGGGAAGACGTCAGCTCCAGCCTCAGCGGGTTTTATTTGCCTTCTAGCATTCTTTAATCTCTTTAACGCTATCTCCGGGGGAACTCTAATGTAAAAGATTATATCTGGCTTAATGGCGAAACTATATAACTTCTTAACCCATTCCATGTTCACTCCCCTAACAGTATCTCTAGCGTAGGCAGTGTAAATGTATCTATCAGCGATTACTATAAAACCACAACTCA
>NZ_QIMI01000110.1:0-5302 GCF_007050195.1 Sulfolobus sp. B1
GAATGTCAAGAATAGGCAATTTTACGCTAATTCTCTCTGTAAGATAACTTTCTGCTATTTCTTTCATAGATTTTTATATCAACCAACTAACTATTAAGCATGAAGTTAATATTAAACGCAATTGAAGAACTTTCATCATCAATAATTGAGTGGTATGGAAACTATGTGAAAAAAATAGTAGTAGGAGGTAAATCTTTTTCAGATAAGCGAGAGAATGAAGAGGTCATCTATTTGTTAGTTTTAGATAAAGTTTCTAAAATATCTATTTTCTCGAGAGGAGAAATTTTCCTATTTTTCTATAATAAACTTCTTAAAAGCAAAACAATAGATCAATTCAAATCCAAATATGGTTCTTTACCAAAAATTCTTGGAATTGTTTTATCCCCTAAAGAATTAGAGTATGAGATTCCTTTAGTAGATTACGTGATGAAGAACGGTTACGTACTATTTGATAGAGAGGTTGAGGAAAATGGATGAAAGTTTATTAGCAGCAGAGTTCTTAATAAGGGCAAGAAGAACATTAAAGGAAGCTAAAATAGCATTTGATGATGGTGACTTGTATTACACATTAATAAGAGTTTTAGATACTGTTGAAAATCTGTCCAAGGTATTATTAACCCTTAATGGAAAGTATGCTTTAGATACCTTCTGGAACGCTATCTCACTTGGCGGGAATTCAGATATGGAGAGTAAATTAAGGGATCTGGAAGTAAAGTTAATGTCGTTAATCTATTTAAATGAGTCACCATTAAAATCACCTTCAGTTGTTGTAAGGAACAAAGAAGCTGAGATATTATTGGAGGAAATTAATAAAGTGTTTGAAGAGGTGGAAAAAATATATGACGAATACCATAGTTGATTTGGACTCATTTACTTGTTCTAGCGATCCTATAGAGGCTATAGGGTTTTTAGCTGATAAGGAAAAGGTTACGTTCAAAATATCATCTAATAATCCGTATTTTAATGATATAAAAGGTAGATACAATATACGAATTAAAAAGATAGAGGGTGAAATAATTTACTTTGGGATAAATTTAGATGGTTAAATTTCTATAATATGATAAGAAGTCAGTTAGGGATAAAGGAGAGAGATGATTATTTATCAGCTTCGATATTAAACTCAATTATTGAACCTTATAATGAGGATGAGCTAAGAGACTTAATAAAGGGAAGGAGTGTAGCAGTAATAGGAGCTGGACCACAGTTAATTAATGTAGATAAAGTGAAAGAGGAAGTTATTATTTCGGCAGATGGAGCAACGAACTACTTAGTTCAAAAGGGAATATATCCAGATGTAGTGGTAACAGATCTTGATGGAATTACGGTATTTCCTAAAAACACAATTTACGTGGTCTTAGCTCATGGCGATAACATTAACCTATTGCATAAAGTCAAAGAGATGAGGCGAGTTATACCCACAGCCCAAGTTCAACCCTTTGGTAAAATGAAATTATATGGTGGATTTACTGATGGGGATAGAGCAGTAGTTTTAGCTAGATATATGGATGCTAAGGAAATTAAACTGTATGCGATGGATTTTACATCTGGGGTAATAGGAAGATATTCTAAACCAGGTTTTAGTGAAGACGTACCTGCTTCGATGATTAAAAGGAAAAAGTTAGAAGTAGCAAGGATGATAATTGAAAAAGTTTTAAACTATGAAATATAGTAAGTTTTAAATAGCTTAAAACGTGATTTTTAATCGGTGCAAACGAGGTATGAGTATTCTCTGGAGCTAAAAAGATAAGAATATTTGACACTACATTAAGAGATGGTGAGCAAGCTCCGGGAATTGATTTAACCGTTGATCAAAAAGTCAAGATAGCACAAAAATTAGCTGATTTAGGGGTAGATGTTATAGAGGCTGGTTTTCCCGCATCTTCAGAGGGAGAGTTTACTGCAACCAAGAGAATATTAGAGGAAGTAGGAGATCAGGTAGAGGTTATAGGATTATCCAGGTCTAATAAAAATGATATAGATAAAACAATAAGTACAGGTATTTCTAGTATACATTTGTTTATTGCAACTTCTGAATTGCACATGAAGTATAAGTTAAAGATGACCAAAGAAGAAGTATTAAACAGAATATATGAAAGTGTTAGGTATGCGAAAGATCATGGAATGATAGTTGAGTTCAGTCCAGAAGATGCAACAAGGACAGATGAAGATTTCCTATTTACTGCTATAAGAACGGCAATAGATGCAGGTGCAGATAGGATTAACATTCCAGACACTGTAGGAGTTATGCATCCATTCAAATATTATGAACTAATTAAGAAAATAGTAAATTTTGTAGGAGAAAGAATAATAGTAAGTGTACATTGCCATAATGATTTCGGATTAGCTACTGCTAATTCCTTGGCTGGAGTTTATGGAGGAGCTAGGCAAGTCCACGTAACAGTAAACGGGATTGGGGAGAGAGCAGGGAATGCCTCATTGGAAGAGGTAGTCATGGGGATTAAGAAACTATTAAATTATGATGTAAACGTTAAAACATGGAAACTATATGAGGTTAGTAGATTAGTATCAGAATTAACGGGTGTTCCAGTACCTTACTTCAAAGCTATAGTTGGGGAAAATGCATTTGGTCATGAATCGGGAATACATGTACATGGAGTAATAGAGAATCCTTTCACTTATGAACCGATCTCTCCAGAAGAAGTAGGTAATTTTAGAAGAATAGCTTTAGGAAAGCATAGTGGTATACATGGTTTGAAGAAATTATTAGAAGAACAAGGGATTAAACTATCAGATGATAAATTAAAGGTTGTATTAACAAAGATTAAAGAATTGGCAGAAACGGGGCATAAGGTAACTGTGGATGATGCAAAAAACATCGCACTTAAATTACTAAATGAATAAGTTAAAGCTCATGCGAATAAAGTTTTTTGGGCACTCATGCGTTTTAATAGATGATAAAATTTTAGTAGATCCACACGATGGGGGAAGTATAGGATTACCAAAGCCTGACGTGAAAGATGCTAATCTAATTCTTATAACTCATGATCACTACGATCACAACGCATACCAATTATTCCAATATAAGGATTTAAAAATAAATTATTATGGAGAGTTTAAATACGAGGATTATGTTGTTAAGGGTTTAAAAACTTTTCACGACAAATATAACGGAAAATTGAGAGGCGAAAATACGGTTTACGTTATAAAGAGAGGAGATAAGAAAGTTGTACATCTGGGGGATATAGGGCATCTTCCAGATGAGAAGATTTATGATGAGATTTCAGCTCCAGATGTTCTATTAATACCTATCGGTGGAGTTATAACCATAGATTATAAAGAGGCTTTAGAGATAATTCACAAAACTACGCCTAAAATTATAATACCAATCCACTTTTGGGTAAAGGGACATTATATGCCTCTTGATCCTCCAGATAATTTTCTATTAAATATACAAGGCTATCAAATAAAGCAGATTGACTTTAAAAACAATGAGATAGACATTGCTGATGAACAAAAGATAGTTTATGTATTTAAAACCTGATCTTTTCTACTCTTGCCACCGGCACCGTTTCCTTGCTAAGTTCCTCTTTAACCATTTTTTCGACAGCTTTCCTTATTGCTTCACTTCTATTTAAACCATATTTTATAGCATATCTATCCAACAATTCTAACAAATCTTCTTCCACTTTAAATGTTACAACTCTCATTTCCACTCAAATTATATCTTGTCATTACTAAGGTTTAAGTATTCTCTGGAGCGGTATTCCAGTCTTCTGATATAAAGAGGAGTATATAATAGAAAATGAAGATTAATATACTTCTCTTTGCATATTAATATTTAGAGGAGAGTACAGAATGCCTACAATACATTTATCTTTGCCGGAGTGGATGTATGATGAATTGAAGCAGAAGGCTGACGAGTTGGGAATACAGATGACAGATCTAGTAAAATTATATATAAAGAAAGGATTAGAAGAGGGATTTAAGGATCAAGAAAAAGAAGAAGATAACACAGAGAGTTCTAAATATGAGGAAAGTATAGCGTTTTTAGAAGCTAAGGTAGCCCAGCTGGACTCCATTTTGCTTGAAGTATTAAAAAGATTAGAGATTCTAGAAGAGGAGAAAGAAGAGGATAATGAAGAAGTAGAATTAGTAAATGATAATCATTAATCAGTTATAATACCTATTTCTACATTAGTTTCAGCACGTCCCTACTACATCATTTTAATTAAGAATTGGGGACCCACCTGCGCTCATATTACCCCGGGACACGGGGATATTTATCACGCAGGCCTAATATTATAAATGTATTAGGGCATTTAAATATGTTCTCGTGATCAGCATTTGACGATTGCTACTTTTTAATCTTATTCTTACTTATACCTAAAATTCTTGTTATATAAATAGCTGGGGAAAACCAGATTAACTGAGGTGACGTGTATTTTTGATGAAGCTAAAATACATGAATATAGAGAAGAGGGAAAAATAAAATTACATTACAATTAGAGTTACAGTACGTATTATATTTGGATTTCTTCTTATTTCATATACTATCTTCTTTAACTCGTCAGAAGTTTTAGCTTCTATCTCTATTACAACATCATATTCACCATAAACTGGATCTGCTCTCACTACCCCTTGAACTTTCTTAGCTGACTCTGTTACTTCTATTTCTTTACCTACCGTAGTGGATACGAGAACATACGCTCTAACAACTTCAGCCATGAAGTATATAGTTATAATGTAATATTTAAAAGTTACTTTAGTAAAAGCCTTTCAGAATTAAACAGTTTTGAAGAGATTAAGAGTATTAATATTGAAACTATTAAAGTGGCTAACATTATAGCTATTGAGATAAATGGTAGGCCTGCGATGTAATATAGTAATGATAAACTCAATTGTTCATAGGGTATGATTAATACTAGACTAAATGGAAAACCCACATTTGCAACGTTAACAAACAGAGCTGAAAATGAGGCTATCAGCCCGAATCCTAACACAAGAAAGTTTATCAGTTGAACATTACGCATCGATCCACCTAATCCGACTAACAATATTACGCTTAGTGAAGCAGTAAGTAGAACCGTTAATAAATAAATTCCTACTATTACTAATAAGAAAGGTAAACTCACTGTTATAGGTGTACTAAAAGCGAATGATAGTAAAGATGAGAAGATTATTATTCCTACTATGTCCCCTAAAGACGAAAGAATACCTAAGATGATTGACATTATTACCTTAGAAAATATAAACGATCTAATTGAAATCGGAGATGCCAATAATGACTCTAACGTTCTCCTCTCTTTTTCTCCAACTATTCCATCAGTTACGTAGAATATTA
>NZ_QIMI01000111.1:0-5301 GCF_007050195.1 Sulfolobus sp. B1
GTATTATAATGCAGAATATGCTGGGGTAGAAGTTCTGAAAACGCCAATAGGAACCAGAGTTATAATATATGCTGGAAGACCTCCGATGATTATTGGGAGGGGAGGAAGAAATATTAAGCAGCTAGCTCAGATTCTTGAGAAAGTTTTCGGTCTCGAAAATCCTCAGATAACAATAACTAATGTTGAAAATCCAGAGCTTAATGCCAGAGTTATGGCATTTAGACTAGCAGTTGCATTAGAGAAGGGTTATCATTTCAGAAGGGCAGCATTTATAACTATACGAAGAATAATGAATGCTGGGGCTTTAGGATCTGAAGTCATAGTTAGTGGAAAGTTAACTTCGGAAAGAGCTAGATACGAGAAGTTAAAGGAAGGAATTGTATTTAAGAGTGGGCAACAACTTGAGAAAATGGTCGATAGAGCTATAGCAATAGCTATGCTAAAGCCAGGTATTTATGGAGTAGAGGTCTTAATAACAAAACCAAGGAAAATTGAAGATAAGATTACATTAAGAGAAACTCCAGCTGTGCCTCAAGAGGTATCTGTTACTAATGTGTCATTTATTAGTGAGTCAGGTGAGGAAAAGAAGGAAGGTGAACAATAATGCCCTTATCTTCAGATGAATTAAGAAAGATGCAAAGAGAGGAGCTTGCTAAAAAGCTTGAGGAATTACGAATAGAATTAATTAAACTGAGGGCTCAAGCAAGGATGGGAACTTTAAAGAATACTTCAAGTATAAGGAATACTAGAAAGGATATTGCGAGAATATTGACTGTACTTTCTGAGATTAGTAGAAGTTCGTCTCAACAACCTAAATCTGAAAAAGCTAGCTCTTAGTAATTTTATTTAATAGTAGGCTATTGTATTATGATAGATTATATTGGTTCTAGAATAAGGATTTTATATTATACTGATCCTGGTTTAGCTCTAAAAAAAGGGGAAATAGTTTTTGAAACTGAGAGGACATTTCTAGTTAAGTTAGCTATTAGTAACAGAGTGATAACAATTTTTAAGTCGAATGGAGTATTTGAGATAACTTTTAAAGGTAAGCGTTTTATAATAGGTGGTCACAAGTTAGTTAGCAAACCATGGAAGAGAGTTAGGTGAAATAGATGGGATCAAAAGGAAAGTTGATAAAAGATGTCGGTGTTCCAAATGTGAAAGTACCTGATAAGACTTGTACTGATGATAATTGTCCTTATCACGGTACATTAAGAGTAAGAGGTGCGATAATGGAGGGAGTATTAGTTAAGAGTAGAGCCCAAAAATCTGGTGTAGTTGAGAGGCAGTATTTATATTATGATTCTAAATATAAGAGGTATGAAAGAAGAAGAAGTAGAATTCACGTTCACATTCCACCTTGCGTTGAAGTAAAAGAGGGAGATAAAGTTATAATTGGTGAATCAAGACCTATCTCTAAATCGATTAGTTTTGTAGTACTAGGTAAGGTGAGTTAAAGTGCCAGAAAAAATTCAGTTTTTAGGAGCTAGAAAAGGTTTAACTCCAGCTATTCAACACTATAGTATTTTGAATGTGGCGGATAATAGTGGAGCTAAAGAGGTTATGGTAATAGGAATCTATGGATATAGAGGTGTCTTAAGAAGAGTTCCATTTGCAAACATTGCCGATATGATTATGGTGTCGGTTAAAAAAGGAACACCAGAAGTAAGAAAACAGAAGTTTAGAGCCGTAATAGTTAGGCAACGTATGCCTTATAGGAGGCCAGACGGAACATGGATCTCCTTTGAAGATAATGCAGCGGTAATAATAAATCCTGATGGAACTCCAAAGGGAACTGAGGTTAGAGGTCCTATTGCTAGAGAAGCAGCAGAGAGATGGCCTAAAATAGCTAGTATAGCTACATTAGTGATTTGAGGTGATGTTTACGTCTTCTCTTAAGCCTTCTAAACAAAGAAAATCAATCTACACTCTACCTTTGCACGGGAGAAAAAAACTACTTGTTTCAATGGTCTCAGAAGATATTAGAAATCAGTATGGTATAAGGAGGATTAGTGTTAGGAAAGGCGATACAGTAAGAATTCTCAGAGGGTCGGAGAGTGGGAAAGAAGGCAAAGTGGTAGAGGTTAATTCTAAAACCGGTAAAGTCGCTATTGAGGGGATCACAAGGAAAAAGGCTGATGGTACTCCCGTTTATAAATGGATTCATGCTTCTAAATTGATGATTATAAAGTTAGATTTAAGTGATCCGAGACGAAGAGAGAAAATCGAAAAAATTTCTGAGATACGCAAGAAACAATTGGAAAAGGGGGTTGAGAAGTAATGACGCATATTACAAGATTTGAGGCACCTTGGTTTTTACCTTTAAGTAAGAAAGAATATAAGTGGACTGTTAGACCTATCGCCGGTCCGCATTCAGTTACTACTAGTGTTCCCTTAGCTATAATACTTAGGGATTATCTTAATTTAGCAGAGTCACTAAAAGAAGCTAAGTTTATTATTTCAAGTGGTAAAGTGCTAGTTGATGGCAGGGTAAGGAAGCATTATAAATATCCCATCGGGATTATGGACGTAATCTCTGTTCCATCTTCAGATTTATACTTTAGGGTAGTCCCTGACAATATTAGATTCTTAAAATTGATTAAGATAACTAAGGATGAGGCTAATTATAAATACGTTAGAGTGATGAATAAGACAACTGTTAGAGGAGGTATTATTCAATTAAATTTAGATGATGGCAGAAATATTCTGCTATCTTCTGAAGAAGCTAAGAAAATTGGAACGTTGTCAACGCTTAAGATAGAAATACCTACTCAGAAAATAGTGAATATATTTACTATCAACGAAAATTCATATGTAGTAGCTATAGGTGGAAAGAACATTGGTCTTCATGGTATAATACAGAAAATAAGCTGGAGTAAATATAAGACTAGGAGATATACTATTGTAACTGTTAAAGGTAAGGATGATAAAACTTTTCAAACCAACTTATTAAATATCATGAGTATTGGAAATGAAAATCCTGATATGAGGATTGAGTAAGATGAGTGAACAAGCAGTTACCCAGAACATTATGAGGAAAATAAAGTTAGTAAAAGTAACTGTGAATATAGGAGTAGGTGAATCTGGAGATAGATTACAGAAGGCATATCAATTACTTCAAGAATTAACTAATGCAAAGCCAGTATATACTAATGCTAAGAAGACGATAAGGGAGTTTGGAACAAGAAAAGGTCAACCAATAGGTGTGAAGGTGACACTAAGAAGGGATAAGGCTTATGAATTTTTGAAAAAAGTATTAGAGGCAGTAGGTTATAGGATAAAGAAAAGCAGTTTTGACGATAATGGAAACGTAAGTTTCGGAATTGCAGAACATGTCATAATCCCTGGGGCTCGTTATGACCCTGAAGTAGGCATTTTTGGTATGGATATAGCAATAACTTTAGAGAGAGCTGGATATAGAATTGCAAGAAGAAGGAGAAAGAAGACTAGAGTGCCAAAAAGACATAGAGTAACTAAGGAAGAGGCTATAGAGTTCTTGAAGCAGAATTTTGGGATTCAAGTTATAGAAGGGTGAATAATATGGGTAAATTTAAACCTCCGGCAGAAAGAAGATATGGAAAGGGAATTCAAGCTTGTAGAAGATGTGGGAGTAGAGATTCTGTGATACAAAAGTATGGAATATATTTGTGTAGACAATGTTTTAGAGAAGTGGCTTATGAGTTAGGATTTAATAAGTATTGGTGATATAAGATGGTAGTAATAAATCCTTTATCAAACGCTCTCACAACTATATATAATAATGAGATGAGAAGAAACAAGCAAGCAATAATAATGCCTGCATCCAAGCTAATAATAAACGTGTTAAGAGTTATGCAAAAAGAAGGATATGTAGGTGAGTTTGAGTTCATTGATGATGGAAGATGGGGTAAAATAACAGTTCAGTTGCTTGGAAGAATTAATAAATGTGGACCCATTACGCCGAGATATCCATTAACATATAGGCAAATGATCAATTTACCAGACTATATTAGGCGATACCTACCATCCAAGGAAATTGGCATAATAATAGTTTCTACTTCTAAAGGTGTTATGTCCCATAAAGACGCTTCTAGGATAAGAACAGGTGGAATTGCTTTAGGTTACGTTTATTAGGTGGTCAGAAATGCAAACAGTTGTTTTGAAGGAGGAAATTGATGTTCCAAATAACGTTAATGTAAAGATCGATGGATCAAAAGTTACTATTAAGGGTCCAAAGGGAGAAGTTAGTAGAGACTTTAGTTACGTTAAAGGAATTGAGATTAAATTGGGTGATAAAAAAATTATCTTAGAGACTACTTTTGCTGATAGACGTAAAAAGGCATTATTCTACACATTACTAAGGCACTTACAAAATATGATTACTGGAGTGACTAAAGGCTATAGATATTATTTGAAAATAATATACACCCATTTCCCTACTACAGTAAAGGTTGTAGGAGATGAGGTTCAAATTACTAACTTAATTGGCGAGAAAGTTGTTAGAAAAGCTAAGATTAGTAAAGGAGTGAAGGTTACTATTAAAGGAGAAGATATAGTAGTTGAGGGTTCTGATATTGAGGCTGTTGCACAAACTGCATCAAATATTGAATTAGCTTCAAAGATAAGAGGTTTCGACAGACGTGTTTTCTCTGATGGAATATTTTTATATAAAAAAGAGGTGATAGAATGAGCGGTCAATTAAAAACTAAACAATATCGTGAGTTAAGGCAAAGATTAAAAGAAAGGAAACCAGAGTTTCTAAGATATGACGCGGATAAATTCTTCAAGCTAGGTAGACAAGAGAAATGGAGAAGGCCTTATGGTAGAGATAATAAGACTCGTTTAAAGATAAGAGGATTTCCACCAAAGGTCAGTGTAGGTTACAGATTACCTAAGGACATAAGGTACTTACATCCAACAGGTTTGAAGAAAGTGATAGTTAATAACGTTGATGAGCTAATTAAGCTTAAAGATCAGAAGGATAATGTAATAGTGATTATTGGAGGCACGGTTGGATTTAAAAAGAGGTTGGATATTATAAATAAGGCTAAGGAATTGGGAATTAAGGTTTCAAACGAGGGTGTTATGTAAATGAGCGATTTATCTTTTCAGAAGAGACTCGCTGCAGAACTGACCGGAGTGGGAATTAGTAAAGTAAGAATAGCTGAAGGTTTTGAAAGTGAAGTCCAAGATGCGCTAACTAGAAGTGACGTTAAGAAATTGATAAAAGAGGGTAAAATAATAATTCTAAGCAAAACAGGTATTAGCAGTGGAAGAGCAAAGGAGAAAAGAAGGAATAGGAGAATTAAAAGTGAAGGTAAA
>NZ_QIMI01000112.1:0-5268 GCF_007050195.1 Sulfolobus sp. B1
GGTGCTGATGGCGTATTCTCTGGAATTTGGGATGATTCTGGAAATCCATCCTCAGACACTTCAGATATTTTAGTCTTACTTCCAGCGTTTAATTGAACCTTACCTTTAAAAGCAGTAGTCCAAGCATTTTCTATTTTTACTACTTGACCTTCCTTTATACTTCCAGCATGCTTACCCCATAACGTTAATTTCACTCTACCCGTATCGTCTCCAACAATTGCCTCACTTATTGTTCTAGTACCATTCTTCGTTTGTATCTGCCTTGCATCTGTCGCTTCCAAAACTCTTACAGTTAAATCTACACTTTCCATATTTGGTTTTAGATTACCTACTTTTTCTTCCATTCGACTCGACTCACAGATTTGTTAAGTTACTATTAACCTTATCAACTATATAAACCTTATGTACTTCAGATAAGTTAAAGCTAATCATGGCTTAAATCACATAATTTAGAGACTATACAACTCTTTATTTTGTTAAAATTCCATTATAGTCTTCTTACTCAGATATATTACCTAATTAACAAAATTGTATTTATAACTTAAATATAAGTTAAGGTATCATATTCAATGTTGACTTTAGATCTAAAAATAGCTTTTAGTAGCCAAATTTGCAAGTTCCATAGAAACTGAGGTAGAGAAATATTTTATCTAAATAAAAGTATTTTCATGATTTTCTCTACGTCATCGTAAGACGAGTTAAAGTAATAATGTAATTTTTATATATATATTTTGGTTATCTTTCTTATGGCTCAGACGACTGAAAAAGCAACGATTGGAATAATAGGGGGTTCTGGGCTCTATGATCCTGGTATTTTGACTAACAGCAGAGAAATAAAAGTATATACACCCTATGGGGAACCTAGCGATTTGATAACGATAGGTAACATAGAGGGAAAGACTGTAGCTTTCATTCCTAGGCACGGAAAGAGACACAGAATACCTCCACATAAGATAAATTATAGAGCTAATATATGGGCATTAAAAGAACTAGGAGTGAAATGGGTCATCTCAGTTTCTGCCGTAGGAAGCTTAAGAATGGACTATAAGCCTGGAAATTTCGTAATACCCGATCAATTCATAGACATGACAAAGAGGAGAGAATATACGTTTTTTGATGGACCAATAGTTGCCCATGTTTCTATGGCTGATCCTTTCTGTAACCATTTAAGAAATATTATCGTTCAAACTGCAAAAGAATTGAATATAATAGTACATGACAGAGGTACTTATGTGTGTATAGAGGGACCTAGATTTTCAACGAGGGCAGAAAGTAGAATTTGGAGGGAAGTTTATAAAGCCGATATCATAGGGATGACTTTAGTTCCAGAAGTAAATTTAGCTTGCGAAATGCAAATGTGCTATGCAACAATTGCGATGGTAACTGATTACGATGTTTTTGCTGATAAGCCAGTTACTGCTGAAGAAGTGACCAAGGTGATGTCTGAAAATACGGAGAATGCTAAAAGATTATTATATGCGGTAATTAAAAAAATTCCAGAAAGACCTCAAGAGGAGTTGTGCTCATGTTGCAACAGCCTAAGGACAGCTTTAGTATAAAAGATTCGATTAAAATATTCAAATTAAAGATTCCTAGTAATACAGATATAATAGTATTCGGCAAGGGACAAGAACTTCCGGCATATACACTGAAGAATGCATTAGTCTCTATCAAGGGAAATTATATAGAAATATCTAATATTTATGATTTTTTATTTCTTGAAAGTCCTTACACTGACATATCAAGGATATTAGGTTTTTTAGGAGATGAAAATGAGCTTCATGATTTGGTAAGTGGGATGCAAGCATTAGGAATAGGTGGAGTGATTTACTTTTGTGGAAGGACTAATTATAAGCCTTCCACCAGTATAATAGAGTTAAGAGTTCTGGACATCAAATTATGTGAAATAAATGTATCGCTATCATTACTAAATACTATTTCCGAGGATAAGAATAAAAGGGAAATATCACTGATTCAACAAATAAATGATCTATCTGATTTGGAAAACTGGATTAAAACAAAGTCTAGAGAGTTTGATCTGAATTTGCATCTCATACTTTCTCCGATTATGAGTCCTGCTAAGTCTTTTTTAGAAAGGATTGGACATAATGTTTCAACTTATTTTGATAAGATAATATTAACTGATTCTCAAATTATTACCACGGGTGTAGATGCTTACATGATGAGGAGAATATCATCTTATTTAAGGGCTAATGGAAAGAATGTCAAAGAGGTATTATTGGATACAGATCCTTTGATGGCACCTATATATTTAAGTATGATTCTATTTTATTTAAAAGAGGTTAAAGAGGAGGTATGAAGTTTTGAATATCATAGATTTCTGGTTAAAGGCTAAGGTCATAATTGATAATCTAGTAGAAAAATTCTTGACCGAGAATAAGGAGTGGGAATTGCTTGATATAAGTAAATATATCCTAAAAGACGGGAAGAGGTACAGAGGAACCTTAAGTATGTTCTTCACTCAAGCTTTAGGAGGGGAAATAGAAAGTAGTTATGGTGGGGCTTTAGCTATTGAAATTCTTCACTCTGCTTCACTAGCTCTAGATGATATAGTTGACCTAGATATAACTAGAAGAGGAGATAAGGCTGCTTGGGTAGTTTATGGCAATAGGAAAGTAATTTTTATTACTAACTATCTAATTCCTACCGCACTGAGAATAATCCAAACTTCCTATGGTGATGATGCATTAAATATAAGTATTGAACTCTGGAAAGATACAGCTGTCGGTGCGTTAAAGGATATTTACAACAGTAATAATTATATAGAAACCATAGAACTAAAGACTGGTAGTCTATTTAAACTGTCCACAGTATTAGCTGCTTATGCGTCTAAACGAAGTAACTTTAAAAATGAAATGTTATTAATAGGAAAGTACTTAGGGATAATATATCAAGTAATAGACGATTTCATAGATTATAAAGTTAAGAAAATTGATGAAATTGAAGGAAGTGCAAGGCAATTACTCAAATATTATAAGGAAGGTAATTTAGAAGGATACGTAAAGTCAGTTTATTTAGAATATAAGTCAAAGTATGAAAAGACCGTAAACCAAATCCCATTTTTAGAAGAATATGTAGATGATATTAGAGGTTTACCAGACTTCTTATCTAGCGGGCTTCTTAAGGAAGCCGGCATAGATAAGATTTAAGAAATTCAAATCTGAGGAACAATTGGTGAAACGAAATTAAACTTGCGGTTATTCATGAATCAGAAAAAATTACTAGCGCCTCTAAACAATTGTTACTAGAGATTAAGAATAGAAATCACAATGCGTATTATATTAGAATATCAAAATTGAATGCAGAAATTACTGAAAAGGGAATAGAATTTACTTATAGTGGTAAGAAAGTTGAAATCGATGGAGGATTAATTAGAAATTTAGGCTTTATATCTACGACTGAGCAGTTCATAAAAAGGTTTGACGTTCTAAGAGAACTGGAGAGAAGCGGAGTAGTTTTAATTAACAGACCTGATGCAATGTTACAAGCTAGAGACAAATTTGCAAGTTTAATGAAAATCAAAAGAGCTGGGATACCGGTACCAAATACCGCGGTTGTAGAGGACCCATTTGAAGTAATGAGACTAGTAGAGAAATGGGGAGAAGTTGTAATAAAACCAGTGGTAGGTAGTTTAGGTCTAGGATCTGTAAAAGTATCTGATCCGGATATAGCGTTTAGAATTTCTAAATCGATATTATCGGTAAATCAGCCAGTCTATGTTCAAAAATATATTAAAAAACCTGATAGGGATATCAGAGTCATAGTAATAGGAGATAGAATCCTAGGTAGTATATATAGAATTTCTAAGAGTGGATGGAAAACTAATATAGCGCAAGGAGCAGTAGCTCAAATATTGGTCCCTACAGCTGAACTTGAGGAGATTAGTTTAAAGAGTGTAAGGGTCCTAGGTTTAGATTACGCGGGAATAGACGTAATAGAGGATCTTGAAGAGGGAGGGTATAAAATACTTGAAGTTAATGCAGCACCTCTTTGGGGAGGATTTGAGGCAGCAACCAGTATTAGCCCAGCTAAATATATAGTAGGGCATTTAATAGAAAAGATTAAGAGATGAGGAATAGAAAACCGGCTGAGCTATGAAGAGGAGCTCTCGCTCCTGATCATAAATCGAGTTCCTTCTTATCCTTTATCACTCTTAGCACAAGCATTGTATAAGTGGAAGTAACTCCTTCCATACCACCTATCTTATCTAAAACTTTTGCTAAATCTTCTCTAGTCGGAACTCTTACCTTAACCATAGCATAATATTCTCCAGTGACATCATATATCTCATATATTTCCTTAATTTCAGTTAGCTGTTTTAAAATATTTTCATATCTTTTAGGATCAGCTTTTATTAACACAAAAGCAACTACACTTAAACCTATCTTATCATAATCGATCTCAGTATAGAAACCTTTTATAACGCCGCTCTCCTTTAATCTTTTAATCCTAACGTAAATTGTAGCCTCGCTTAAATTTAGCATCTTAGCTAATCTGGAGAATGGTATCCTGGAATCTTGCTGAAGAATATTAAGTATCTTCTTATCTATATCGTCTAAATAGTAAGTAGATGAATTCAAATGATTGACCTCCCGAAGAGCTTTATTAGATCCAATCTATTAAAATCACCTATAGCAAATCTTAAAACTAACTCTGGATCACTACTAGTAATCGCTTTTGAGAGCCTTACAGCATTGGGATCTCTTTCCTTAGACATTTTTAGAACCTTAGCATGCCAGTTTAATGACCAGTACAACTTACTTTTCTTAAACTCCTTCCTAAAGTCCCTTCCATCTATTAAAGAGTCCGCAAGAATCTTTGAGGATATTATCGAAGGTCTTATACCCTCGCCAGTGATAGCATATACTGTGCCCAACGCTTCTCCAACATAGTTTCCGTTAAGCCTATCCTCTATCACCCCGTAGTCAGTAACTCTAGCTCCATGGAATTGCTTAATTCTTCCCTTTAATATACCTTTAACTCTTTCTTTTAATTCATCTACCCCCGCGTAGCCACCTATGCCTATTTTAGACCCCTCTCTATCTGGAAAAATCCATGCATAACCTAATAATCCAGAATAGAAATAAAATTCAACAACCTCTTTATCTATCTCGTAGTCAGTTATGTATTGTATTGCAGGTATTGTCATAGACTTTTCCACGCTGTAATGTCCCGTAGCTATAATCACTTTATCAGAATCTAGTTCCTTATCGTTCAAGTAATACTTGTTATCCTTTAACGTTATTT
>NZ_QIMI01000113.1:0-5206 GCF_007050195.1 Sulfolobus sp. B1
AAAGCATTCCTAAATAATTATATATAGTATGGCTGAGATAAAAGAGATTAGAAAGCCGGTAAGGGAGAAGGCAAGTATTCACAGTCACATAAAGGGATTGGGTTTAGATGAGAATGGGAAAGCTAAGTTCATAGCTGATGGTTTAGTCGGGCAGGCTGAGGCTAGAGAAGCAGCTGGGGTTGTAGTTCAATTAATAAAGCAAGGAAAGATGGCAGGTAAAGGAATATTATTCGTCGGTCCACCCGGAACTGGTAAAACAGCAATAGCAGTAGCCATTGCCAGAGAATTAGGGGAAGATACTCCTTTTACAGCTATCAACGCATCGGAAATATACTCTACGGAATTAAAGAAGACAGAAATACTAACACAACTAATAAGAAAGTCTATAGGCGTTAGAATAAGGGAGAAGAGGCTGGTTTACGAAGGTGTTTTAAAGGACAGAAAAGTTAAGGTTGCTAGAAGTAGGTTAAATCCCTATTCTCAAGTCCCTGTTGAAGCCCAAATAACATTAGCTACCAAAGATGATGAAAGAACGTTGACTGTGGGAGAAGAGATAGCTCAACAATTAGTCTCTTTAGGAGTAAAGAAAGGCGATGTAATAATGATAGACGCTCAGACTGGACAAGTGATAGTACAAGGTAAAGCAAAAGGATTTGAAGGTATAAAGACTTACGATATAGAGACCTCAAGAGTTATTGAAATGCCTTCTGGTCCAGTGAGGAAAGAGAAGGAGATAACTACAACACTTACCTTGAATGATTTAGACCTAAATTTAGCAGCTAGAAACTTAGCGGTAACAGCAATATTCTCATTATTCACAGAAAGGGAGGTAAGCGAGGATGTTAGAAAGGAAGTGGATAGGCTAGTTAAAGAATGGATAAACCAAGGAAGAGCTGAATTGGTAGTAGGTGTATTGTTCATCGATGATGCTCATATGTTAGATTTGGAAGCCTTTTCCTTTCTCACTAGAGCGTTAGAGTCAGAATTAGCTCCTATAATAATCTTAGCTACTAATAGAGGGATAACTAAAATAAGGGGAACTGATGTAGAGTCACCGCACGGCATACCATTAGATTTACTTGATAGACTTTTAATAATCCCGACTAGACAATACAATGCTGAAGAAATAAAAGAAATAATTAAGATAAGAGCAGATGAACTTGAGATTGAGTTGGATCCCCAGGCTCTAGATGAGTTAACTAAAATAGGTGTAGAAAATAGTTTGAGATACGCTGTTCAATTATTAGAACCATCACAAGTAATAGCACAAAGGAATAATAGAAATGTTATAAAGGTTGACGATGTTAGAGAAGCTTCTAAGTTATTCTCTGATGTGAAGAGAAGCGTAAAGTTTGTAAAAGAGTATGAGAATCTATTATTAAAATGATGTATGGTGACGGCTCTGAGGCAGTGATGTAACTTAAAGGGCTGAAAAATTAATTCCCTTTTATAGTATTGTTTATGTAGTGCCGTCATGAGGACTTAAATTTAGGTAAAATCAATTAGGGCATAAAGTCGTATGTAAGGGATATACTTTTAGAGTTCTTGCCCATATTAACGGTAATACAAGAGAGGTTTGGCGAATCCTAACTTTATGATATTATGAAAATTGGAGTAAGGTCGTTAGTAGATTGGAAAAAGTCGTTGTCTTTCTTAGTAACATCTAACGGAGTAACAAAGGGGAGTAACGCTTTAGACCTCAGTGGAACCCTTTAGGTGGGGAGGAGGGTAGAGCACTATAGTAATTTATTAATTTTTAAAATAGAGCATGAGTATATTTCATTGCATAACGTATTTAAAATGTAATTTGTAGAAGGTCAGAATCAGTAACTTAAGACCTTCATCACTTTCTCAGAAGATCCGCTTTACTTCATGCTATTTTATTATCCTTGTCTATAATATTTAAATTTGTGACAAGTAGAATATCGACTGGAATACTGGCATTCGATAAACTTATTCAAGGAGGTATCCCCCAAGGTTTCTTTGTTGCATTAACTGGTGAACCCGGAACTGGAAAGACAATATTTTCCTTACACTTCACCGCGCAAGGGTTGAAAGAGGGTGATCCATGCATATATGTTACTACCGAGGAGAGTAGGGAGTCAATTATAAGACAAGCAAGGCAGTTTGGGTGGAACTTCGAAGAACATATAGAAAAGAAGTTAATTATAATAGATGCGTTAATGAGGGAAAAGGAGGATGAGTGGTCTCTTATCAGTCTTAATCCAGAGGAGGTGGTGAATAAAATAATTGAGGCTAAGCAGAAATTAGGCTACGGAAGAGCGAGGTTAGTAATAGATTCTGTCAGTGCATTGTTTCTCGATAAACCCGCGATGGCTAGGAAGATAAGTTATTATCTCAAGAGGGTTTTGAATAAGTGGAATTTTACGATATACGCTACTTCGCAATACGCTATTACTACTTCACAAGCTTTTGGGTTTGGGGTTGAGCATGTAGCAGATGGCATAATAAGATTTAGGAGGGCTATAAAAAATGGAGAGCTTCATAGATATATAATAATTGAGAAAATGAGACAGACAGATCATGATAAGCACGTATGGGAAATAGATATAGTCAATGGTAAAGGGATCGTATTGAAAGGAAAATTAGAGGAGAGGAGAGAAGACTACGCCCTACCAGAAAAGGTAAAAAATAAGATAATTGAAAGTTCTAAGAAGGAGGAAGAGGAGCTAAAATAGTTGAATTGAAATATGATTATTAACTTAAAAAAAGTTAAAACTATACATAATGTAGTTACGTTAAAAGTTAACTATATAACGGAAAATTCCGCGAGTGAAAGATGGGAGCCTTACTATTTATGGAAAGGAAGTATGATGCAAAAAGTGATCATCAGAAAGAGCTCTCGTAATTCTACAATATCTGCTTTATTCAATACGAGTTATATCGTAATGCGTAGATAAGAGAGTTTTTAGTAACTGTTATATACTGAAAGTGCAAGGATTAACTGAGAAATGAAAATTGGGCTTATTTACTATGGCGGTCAATATAATCACTTAATACTAAAAAACTTGAAATACCTAGGTGCTAATGTAGATGTTATAATACCAAATAAAGAAGTTGATGAGATTAAAGATTATGATGGTTTAATTTTCAGTGGTGGTCCATATTCCGTAGCATCTGAGATAGACAAGATGGGAAACTCCCCTCTATATATTAAAAAGTTAAAAATACCCATGTTAGGAATATGTCTAGGTCATCAGTTAATCGCTTATGTGCTAGGAGGAATTGTAAAGAAAGCTGACAATCCAGAATTTGGTCTAACTAAGATACAGATTCATGATGAAGATACTATTCTAAAGGGTTTACCAAAAGAGCTAAACGTTTGGGAAAGCCATAACGATGAGGTTGTGGAACCCCCTAAGGGATTTAAGGTGCTAGCGAGTAGCAGTAATGCTAAAGTTCAAGCTATGGTTAACGCTGAAAACACTATCTTCAGTGTACAGTTTCATCCAGAGGTAAAACACACTGAAAAAGGGACAGAGATCTTTAAGAATTTTCTAAATGTATGTAAAAGATAGAAGGAGAGAGCAATGTACTGGGTTAGGGAGAGGGTCATAGGTGGATCTCCAATACCTTATAATGAATATGAGATAGAAGAGTGGAAAAGACAAGGTGTTAAGAGAGTTTTGGTATTGCCAGAGGACTGGGAGATCGAAGAAGCATGGGGAGATAAGGAGTATTACTTCGACGTACTTAGAAGTAAAGGATTAGAGTATATTCACGTCCCTATAACAGATGGTGAGGCTCCAACAGATGATCAGTTTTTAATAATTATGAGGTGGCTGAATAGTAAAAAAGTAGGAAATCTAGTTCACTGTGTCGGAGGAATAGGGAGAACCGGAACAATCTTAGCTTCCTACTTGATACTTTTTGAGGGTCTAGACTTAGAGGAGGCATTAGATGAAGTTAGGCGTGTGAGACCAGGGGCAGTGCAAACATATCAGCAAGAAATGTTTCTTTTAAGAATAGAAGGGATGAGAAAGAATTGGTTGAATCTCATTTACTCGAATTCTTAGAAAAATTACAACTTTTAATTTCAAAAAATGTAAAGATTGAGTATTTTGGGGTGAATAAGGCAGAGAGAGTTTGTGGTGTTGACGTAGCCTATAAAAATAACATAGGATATTCAGTTGGGGTAAGCATGAATGTGAAGAGTGGTGAATATTATTATAAATCTTACATTGGAGAAGTTAGTTTCCCTTATATACCAGGGTTTTTATTCATGAGAGAAGCACCTGTTATGTTGAAAGCCTTAGAAGGGCTTAACTGTGACCTAATCTTAGTTGATGGACATGGATTAGCACATCCAAGAAGAAGTGGTATAGCTTCAGTGATTGGCGTAATCCTAGACTTCCCCACAATAGGTGTAGCTAAGTCTAGATTAATAGGAGAATTTGTAGAAGAGAATGGAATAGTTTATGTAGCACATAGGGGCGAAAAGGTTGGGGTCAAATTTGGAAAGTACTACTATAGCCCGGGGAATAAGGTGAGTTTAGAGGACTGCATTGAACTAGGTAAGGCTGGTTATCCTAAAGTTTTGAAGATAGCAGATATGCTGACTAAGAAACTAAAAAAAGAATAAAAGTGTCTTATGCTATATAAAAAACAATGAAAATTGAAGTTCCTAATATACCTATAGAGAAAGAAGTAACTTTGAATCCCATGTCAACAGCTCTGATTATAGTGGATATGCAAAATGACTTCGTTAGGAAAAATGGAAAACTTTCAGTACCTACTGCTGAAAACACTATACCTTATATAAAGAACCTAATAGATAAGGCGAGGAGTGCTGGAGCGTTAGTAGTATATACGCAGGATTGGCATATGAAGGATGATCCAGAATTTAAGATCTGGGGAGAGCATGCCTTAGCGGGTACTTGGGGTGCAGAGATTGTAGATGAGCTTAAACCAGAAAAGGAGGATTTTATTGTTAAAAAATATAGGTATGATGCATTCTTTGAGACATCACTAGATTACATTTTGAGGGTGAAAAACATAAAGAATACTATAATTACTGGAACAGTAGCTAATATATGTGTTTTACATACTGCCGGTAGTGCAGCATTAAGGTGGTATAATGTTATTATGCCTAAGGATAGTATTTCGGCAATAACAGAATTCGACTATTATGCAACACTCAGACAAGTAGACTTTTTATATAAAGGCAAAATAACTACATCAGATA
>NZ_QIMI01000114.1:0-5173 GCF_007050195.1 Sulfolobus sp. B1
ATGAAAAGTAAGTATGGTGTAGAATATCCAGCGTTAATCTGTGATAGAAACGTTGTAGGGACCCAATTTCACCCTGAAAAAAGTAGCGAAACGGGAAGAATATTTTTAAAAAACCTTAAAAGGTGGGTAAAACGTTAAAATTAAAAAGTGAAGATATAAATAAGATTATTTCAACACTAAATTTTAGACATGAGGATAATACAGTAATTGCTGTAGTACAAGATTATAATACAAACGAGGTTCTAATGGTAGGTAATATGAACAAGGAAGCCGTGATAAAGACGTTAACTACTGGATATCTCCATTTCTGGTCATTAAGCAGGAAAAAGTTATGGCTGAAGGGGGAAACTAGCGGAAACTACCAGATAGTTAAGGAAATAAGAGTAGACTGTGACGCTGATGCTTTGCTTTTTAAAGTTAAATCTTTAGGTCCTATTTGCCATACTGGTAATCGTACTTGTTTCTTTAGAGACTATAGTCAACTATAGATAGTAAGAGTTAAAATTTACTTTAACATAGTTAAAGAATATGAGTACAAAACAACAAGATGTCAATAAGGAGGAGTGGAAGAAAAAGATAATAGATGCATTAAAGGACGTTTACGATCCAGAGATACCGGTAGACATAGTAAACCTAGGATTAATTTATGATTTAAAGATCAGTGATGATGGAGATATTTACTTAAGATTGGGACTAACTGCCCCTGGTTGCCCAGTTATAGATGATTTAATTTACACTGTTGAGCAGGTTATAAAGGAGACTGTTCCAGCTAAAAGCGTTGAAGTTGATATCGATTTAGATACCCAATGGACTCCATTAAAAATGACTCCAGAGGGAAGGGAGAAATTTAAACAACTATATGGTTACGATATCGTAGAGATGTGGGTCCAAACTTATGGACTACCTGCTGATGAACAGAAGTCATAAAATGGTTTAGTAGATTACTTATTTAATGTCTTGGAGCATATTAGAGCTTTTGCGCAAAAATCCTGATGAGTTAAAAAATAATTTGAAAAAGAGATTTGTAGATGTTTCTTTAATCGATAAAGCTGTAGAACTAGATAAAAAGTGGAGAACCGTATTACAAGAAGTGGAGAAATTAAGACATCAACATAATCTCTTAAGTTCTCAAATCTCTAAATTATCTGGAGAGGAAAGGAAAAAGAAAATAGAAGAAACTAGGCAACTACTGAAAGTACTTGAGGAAAAGGAAAAAGAATTAGAAAACATCGAAAGAGAGAGGGATGAAATGCTATCCTCTTTGCCCAATTTGGTAGCAGAAGATGTTCCCATAGGTCCAGATGAAACTTACAGTATTCCAATAAAGTTCTGGGGTAAATTTAAAGTATATGAAAAGGATTTAGAAGCCTTCTTAGCACAAACTAAGAACGCAAATGTAGAGTATGAAATAATTAAATGGAAACCAAAAGGTCATGCTGAAATGCTTGAGGACGTATTACATTTAGGGAATACGTTAAAGGCATCTGAAATTGCGGGATCTAGATTCTACTATCTTTTTAATGACATAGTTTGGCTTGATTTTGCTTTACTGCTTTTTGCAATAGACTTCATGACTCAACAAGGTTATACACTAGTCTTACCCCCTTACATGTTAAGAGGAGACGTGATAAAGTCAGTAATTGATCTAGATACCTTTAAAGACGCAATATATAAGATAGAAAATGAGGACTTATACCTTATAGCTACTGCAGAACACGCAATAGCTGCCATGTTCTATAAGGAAGAGATCGAGGCAGAAAAACTACCCTTAAAATTCGTTGGAATAAGTCCAGCATTTAGAAAGGAAGCTGGAGCTGCAAATAAGGATTTGAAAGGAATATTCAGAGTCCATCAATTTCATAAGGTTGAGCAATTTATCTTTTCGAACCCTCAAGAGAGTTGGAAATATCATGCAGAATTGATCTCTAATTCTGAAAATCTGTTTCAACAGCTTGAATTGCCATACAGAATAATAAACATAGCTTCTGGTGATTTAGGAGGATGTGCTGCTAAAAAGTTTGATCTCGAGGTTTGGATGCCAGCCCAAGCAAAATTCAGAGAAATGGTAAGTTGCAGTAATTGTACAGATTGGCAGGCTTTTAGGATGAAGATAAGATACGTAGATAGGAAAAACAATGTTAAAGGATACGTGCATACTTTGAATAGTACAGCTATAGCAAGCACTAGGACTATAACAGCTATACTAGAAAACTATCAAAGAGAGGATGGAGTAGTGGAAGTTCCTAAAGCTTTAAGAAAATATCTTGAAGTCTTCCCAAGTGCTCCTAAGGAGTATATTTACCCGTTAAAAAAGAAGATAATATAGATTATTTCTTTAACTGAGTTTCTAGCCAAGCTTCTACTTGTCTCATTTTCTTCTTAGCAAATCTTAAGAACAGTTTCAATGCGAATCTAACTGGCATATAAATAGGACTTTTCATGTAGAAGGAATCTATTATGTTTTCAGCCCAGTAGACATCATGCCAGAACACTTTTCTGTATAACTCTATGTGAGCCTCGCTTAATTTTACTCTCGTGAACCAATCTCTGTTCTTAAAGTAACCCATAGGCACGAAGAACATAGGTACTAGAATACTTCTATATGGTCTCAAATTATCAACAAGCTCAATTGTTCTGTAGACATCATCCTCAGACTCCTCAGGTAGTCCAACTATCATGTCAACCTTTCTAACTGACTCAGTACCATATGCTAAAGCCGCTATCGCTTGAGCTCCACCTATCTTATATGCTTCTTTTATTTTTAATTTAAGCGCAACGTAAGCCAATGCAGGATCAATTTCGCCTTTAGGGTTTGGAGGTGAAGCAAAGTATATTTCTTTGACTCCCGCGACTTCAGCAGGTACCCCAGCCATTAATAAAGTAGATGGATAGGAGTGTCTTCCCCCTGGGACATAAATTCCTATCCTCTCTATGCTCTTCCACAATATTCCAAAGCTTATACCTCTTAAGCCCCCGCCTATGTTGGGAGGAACTGTAGTTTCATGAAATGCTCTTATCTGATCGTAAATAAGGTCTAACGCTTTGACTACTTTTTCGTCTAGTCTTGATGCTTGATCTTCTAACTCTTTAGGACTAACCTTTATACTATTTACTTTTACCTTATCGAATTTCTCGGTGAGTTCATAAAGTGCTGAGTCTCCCTTCTCTTTCACTTTCTGTATTATCTCTTTTACAGTTGGAATAACATTACTGAAGTCGTTCGGTCTTCTTTGTGGTAAAGAATGGTGGATCATATTCTTACCTCTACACCTTTATTTCTCAAATATTTCTTAAGTTCCTTAATTCTAACTATTCCATCATGAAATATTCCTGCAGCTAACGCAGCATCAACATTAGCTATAGAAAAAACTTCATAGAAATGTTCAAGCTTACCTGCTCCTCCACTGGCTATAACTGGAACGTTAACTTCTTCCACTACCTTCTTAGTTAATTCTATGTCGTATCCTAATCTAGTGCCATCCCTGTCAATGCTGGTAAGTAAAATTTCTCCAGCTCCTAATTCATTAACTTCTCTAGCCCATCTAATAACATCAATATTTGTATTGTAAGTACCAGATTTTGTAAAAACTAACCACTTGTCTCCGACTTTTTTACCATCAATAGCTACTACAATAGCTTGTGAACCAAACTCCATAGCTCCTTGCCTTATTATCATTTTATTTTCTACAGCTGCAGTATTTATACTAACCTTATCAGCACCTGAACTTAGAGCTGTAGAGATATCATCTAGAGTTCTAACACCTCCTCCTACGGTTAGCGGAATTGATAAAACGCTTGCAGTATCCTTTATTACCTTATAAAATGTCTTTCTTCCCTCTATTGTTGCGGTTATGTCTAGAAACACTATCTCATCAGCACCTTCTTCTTCATATCTGCTCGCTAACTCAACTGGATCTCCCTTAAGCTTTAAATTTAGGAAATTAATTCCTTTTACTACTTTCCCATCTTTTACATCTAAACAAGCTATAATTCTTTTAGCTGTCATAATACTCCCTTTGTGCTCCTTATTTCGTTATCGATAATCCTAGTTGCGTCATATAATGTCATCCCCAATCCTTTGAACGAGGCTTCAATGATGTGATGTGTATTAAAACCATTTAATTGCATGATATGTAAGGTAATCCCGCTATTATAAGCAAAGGATTGAAAGAAGTGAAATACGTTTTCTATCGCCATACCACCTATTTCCTCCCTCTTTAGATCAAGATTCACAGATGCCATACCTCTGCTAGAGATATCTATTGAAACTAATATTAACGCCTCATCCATTGGAACTATAGCGTGAGAAAACCTCTTTATTCCTCTCTTATCTCCTAACGCCTCTTCTAATGCTTTACCTAATGTAATTGCAACATCTTCTATTATGTGATGATCGTCATATGGTAACTTATCTATGGCGTTAACTGTGGCGGTACAGTTCATATAAGTGAATAAAGTTGAGAGCATATGATTGAAGAAAGGAATTGGAGTAGATACTTTAATTTCTCCTCTCTTATCTATATCAAGAAAGATTTCAATCCTAGTCTCCTTAGTTTCCCTTACTCGATTAGATATCCTCGCCAAGTCTACCTTCCCTCAATTTATTTAGATAGAAAGCCATGCCAACTATCACATAATTAAAACCAATGCTTCCTAAAAACTGTATATCAGAAAGTGAGGAGACTCCTCCTGCGTATTCTCTTATTCCCTTTATTTTATCAACTAAAGTTTTAACTTTATGATCAACACCTTTAGCCGTTCCCTCATCGAGTATGTGTTTAAATTCCTTAAAATTTATAAATGGTAATGTGGAAAGTATTATTGCGGAAACTCCTAATGAAATTAGCTTTTTCGCTCTATCGAGGCTTCTGATGCCACCACCTACCTGAATCCACTTAAAACCTATTTTGCAAATATCCTTAATATATTCCTCATTACTTCCAACACCTTCTGCCGAGTCCAAATCAATTACATGTATAGAGTCATATCCTTCTTCATATATGTTATATGCTATTTTTACCGGATCGCCTAGAATCAGACCAGTACCTTTTACGCCCCTGATTCTTTTCACTGCTTTTCCTTCACTTATATCAATGCTTGGTAATACCTTAATCATTTACTTTATCACCTTCTCTATATCTATTACGACAATATCTCTTGCTCCAGCAACTTT
>NZ_QIMI01000115.1:0-5165 GCF_007050195.1 Sulfolobus sp. B1
GTACCCGGACCATTGGATATAGGAGTAAGAGTAGAAGTTGAAGCATTTGTATTTGACGAACTAACCGAGGCTGTTTGGGATCCTAAGGTTATACTTTACTCCAAGAAGTATGATGATAAAGTTAGAACATTCTGCGTAAATCCTAGAGGGTATATAATGAAGGAGGTTTATGATGATGGAACTATAGGAGTCAATGGTGAGACCTACGTCGATAAAAAGAGTAGTAATACGAATTTTGCATTCCTAACTACAATTAAGTTATCAGATCCATTAGAAGATACTATAGAATACGGGAAGAGTATAGCTAGGTTAATGACGAGGTTAGGCGGAGGAAGGCCTATATTGCAAAGATTATCAGATTTCGAGAAAGGAAGAAGAAGTACTTGGGATAGAATAAATAGGTCTACAGTAAAACCAACTTTAAGGGACGTTACACCGGGTGATATAAGTATGGGATTGCCATACAGAGTTGTAGATAATTTGATAGATGGCTTAGAGAGATTAGATAATATAGCCCCGGGTATTTACTCCTCAAATACTCTTCTGTATGCTCCTGAAATAAAGTACTATAGTGTAAAAGCTGTTGTCGACAGTAACATGGAAACTGTCGTAGATAACTTATTCGTAGCTGGTGATGGTGCAGGGTTATCAAGGGGAATTAATGTGGCAGCAGCTACTGGAATATTAGCAGCTAGAGGGGTATCAATAAAACTAGGATTAGATTAATATATTTTAGTTACCCTAAATATATTGATTAAAATGAATCTCAGCCATACTGATAAACTAATTTTAATGGAACTTCAATATAATTTTCCGTTAGACTCTCAGCCATTTAAGACTATAGCTGATAAATTTTCGATCAGCGAAGAGGAGCTACTGGAAAGAGTCAAGATTATGGTTGAAAATGGAATAATAAAAAGGGTAGGAATGTATGTTAGTTTTAGAGCTAAGGGGATGGATGGAGCATTAATTGGAGCTAATGTACCGTTAGAAAACGTAGAGAAGTTTAGAAAAATTGCGTTAAGTATTAGGGAACTTACGCATAACTTTGTGAGAAATCATCCTAGGTATAATATATGGTTTGTGTTAAAGGCTGAAAATAGATCTACACTTAACGAGAAAATTAAAGATTTATTAAGTAAAGTTAATTCTGATGATTATGTAATATTATATTCTAAAAAAACATTAAAATTAAGTGTAAAATACGATATAATAAGAGGTGTTTCTTGGAGTGAGAATAGCATGAGAACTTTAATTGAAAACGTGCCAACAGCTGATGAACTAGGAGTAAATAAGGAGCTATTGAAGGATCTTTCATATCCCCTTAAGCTTACTAACAGACCTTTCAAAGAAATAGGAGAAAAATATAACATGGGAGAAGATGAGATAGTTGACTTAATTAAAGAATTATATGAGAAAAATGTAATTAAAGATTATGGAGCTACATTAAATGGGGAAAAGGTAGGAATAATAGAAAACGGTATGGTTTTACTTGATAATGACAATCCAGAAGATGCTTGCAAAAAAGTTGCTTTAAACGTTAGGGAAGCTACACATGTTGTTCTAAGAGAATCAGATAAAGAGAACTGGAGATTTCTGTGTTATAGTATGATACATGCTACTAACAAGAATATTATTAAAAATGTAGCAAAAGAAATAGTTAAGGAAACTAATTCGAAGAGTTATATGATATTGTTTAGCTTAGAGAATTTAAAGCCTGGTATAGTTATTTAGCTTATTGTAAGACCCCTTTATTTTAATTAGTTCAGTTACTTCTTTTAGCTTATTTAAAAACTGACTATCACCAAGCGATCCTTCATACTCTAAGTAGAAGTAATATTGCCATGGGATAGATTTTAGAGGTCTAGAGTATATCATCGTTATATTTATATTATACTCATAAAATACTTGAAGAACCCTATAAAGAGCTCCAGGCTTATGAGAAACTGTAAATAGTATCATGGATTTATTACCACTTATTCTCATCTCCTTCGATATCACTATAAACCTAGTATAGTTATTATCAGAACTTAGTGAATCTGCAAGCACGTTTAAATTGTATAAATTAGCAGCAAAAGGTGAACAAATTGAGGCAGAATTAGAGTCATTAGATGCAAGTAAAGCGGCTTTAGAAGTACTCTCAACTGGTATATAATCTTTAAATCCTAATGCTTCTAACTTATCCTTGACTTCATTAAAGGCATGAGGATGAGAGTATATCTTTTTAATTTTATCTAAATTTTCCGCTTTAGAGGCTAACACTAATTTTATTTTTTTCTCTAATTCACCTATCACGTAGATATTATCATAATTAAATAAGTTATCTAATGTTTCATTTACTGGACCTTCTAAACTATTTTCTATTGGGACTACGCCTATTTTGTCATTACTTTGGCTAATTTTTTTAAAGATGTATGAAACTGATTGCTCACTTATTAACTCTGCTTTTATTAGATTGGCAACTACACTCGCTGCCTCATGTGAAAAACTGCCTAATGGACCTAAATAATAAATTCCATTTGGATCTACCAATATTATTCTCCTCGACCATTAAATAAATTATTCTACTATTTTTACATCAATACCATCATTTATCAAATCATGTATAAATATACTAAGCGATTCCGATGACTGAAGCTCAAACGTAATATAAATTTTGGTATATCCTGGCATAACGTCGCTACTATGCCTATCATGAACTATATCTATAATATTTCCTCTAATTTTTACCACATGTGATAATACCTTATTCAGATACCCCGGCTTATCTGGTACAATAACTCTTACTTTTACCACCCTTTTTTCTTTATATAAGAATTTTTCAGTGATAGTCGATAGCAATGATAAATCGATATTACCACCGCTTATTAATGAAACCACTTTTTTATCTAATCCATTTATCTTAACCTTACCAGAAATCAATGATGCTAATGAAGCTGCCCCAGCACCTTCTGCTACTGTTTTACTTCTCTCTAATAGAAAAACTATAGCCTCAGCGATTTCTTCGTCATCAACTAAAACTATATCATCAACTAATTCATCAATTATCCCAAATGTAAGCTCTGAAGGAGACTTTACGACTATCCCATCCGCAATAGAATAACTGGGCTCTATCTCAGACAATCTACCAAGCTCCTTAGAAACTTTAGCCGATGGTGATGACGATGATTGAACGCCTATTATTTTAATATTTGGAAATCTCGATTTTAATGCAATGCTTATCCCAGAAATTAAGCCTCCTCCACCTATTGGAATTACTACAATATCAGGATTTAGTTCATATAGTTCTATACCTATTGTACCTTGACCTGCTATAATATCTAAATCATCGTATGGATGTATAAAAACCATCTTAGAACTGCTTATCAATTCTTCTGCTTTCTTCATACATTCATGCAAATATTTACCATAAAGGATAACCTCTGATCCATAGGATTTAGTAGCTCTGTATTTAGATATTGGCGCAGTTTCTGGCATGATGATAACTGACTTTATATCTAAAGTAGATGCAGCATATGCAACCCCTTGAGCATGATTGCCAGCTGAAACCGCTATAACCCCTCTCTTCCTTTCCTCATCTTTTAAAGATAATAACTTATTAAATGCTCCTCTAACCTTAAATGATCCCGTTTTTTGTAAATTTTCCAGCTTAAGATAAACTTTAGCATTAACAATCTTGGAGAAAGTTGTTGAATAATCAAGTGGTGTCTCATGAACATAACCGGATATCTTCTCTTTAGCGCCTTTTATTTTATCAATATATTCTAAACTCTTCATCTGAAAAACCCTGCCCTCATCACGATTCAGTGCTCGAGGACTTCTTCATAATCTCTTTAATACTACTACTTATCTTTTTAAATGTATCATCTAATGATTCTGGGATAACCTTGGTATTAGAAATTATTGGCATAAAATTAGAATCACCATTCCATCTAGGGACTATATGCATATGTAAATGTGACTCTATTCCAGCACCAGCCACTCGACCGATGTTAAAACCTATGTTAAAACCATCCGGATTATAGGCGTTTCTTATGGCTTTAATCACAATATTCGCCAAATCGAACATATCTAAAGCTTCTTCTGAAACCATTAGCTCTATTGTAGAGATATGCCTGTACGGTGCTATCATGACATGTGCAGTGTTATATGGAAAAGCATTTAGCATAACGAATGCATACTTTCCTCTATATACTACATAATTTCTTTCATCTTTATTCTCTTTATTAACCCTACAAAACAAACAATCTTCCTTGCTACCCTTGCTGGCTTCGGATACGTATTTCGACCTCCAAGGTGCCCATAAGACGTCCATATGAATATGTATATATTATTTAAGGATAAAACCTTATCTTCTTACTCTTCAGCATCCCTAATTCCTTCTTCAGTTAATGCAAATACAACTTCTCCTTCTGGTAAATGAGGTGCATCAACTACTCTAGCTATTCTTCTGTTTCCTCTACTCTTCTTTAATTGTACTCTTATACCTGGCACATGATATAACGTATGGCCTCCGACTGCTACAGTAGGATCACCATAGAACATATCTGGCCTAGCCATTACTTGGTTAGTAATAACTACTGCAATATCATATACTTCTGCCAGCCTAACTAGCTGATGAAGATGTTTGTTCATCTTTTGCTGCCTTACTGCTAAGTTTTCTCTACCAGGGTATTCTGCCCTAAAATGAGATGTAACAGAATCAACTATAATAAGCTTTATTGATGGCTCTTTGGTTACAAGCTCTTGTAAATCATCAACTATTGCGATTTGATGATCTGTATTTATTGCCCTTATGTAATATATATTGTTCATAACAGAATCTATATCTAAACCTAAAGCCTTAGCCATATTTTCTATTCTCTCCCATCTAAATGTTCCTTCAGTATCTATATATACTGCCTTACCAGAAAGACCACCTTTCTCTGGTGGAAGTTGCACATTAACACTTAATTGATGACATAACTGAGTTTTTCCAGAGCCAAATTCACCAAAGAACTCCGTCATAGTTCTAGTCTCAATGCCACCACCCAATAGACTATCTAAAGCTTGACTTCCAGTTGTAATCTTCCTTACCGTCATTCTTTCTTTCTTGACCTCTAAGGCTGTTTTAAATCTGATATCTAAAGCATCCCTTGCTTCCTTAATAATCCTCTGAGCAGTGG
>NZ_QIMI01000116.1:0-5084 GCF_007050195.1 Sulfolobus sp. B1
ATATCTTTAGGACTATCTGATGGTGCGACAGTGCAAGTAGCGGTAGTAGCACAATAAAATTAAAGGTAATTTGAACTTTTTTATTTTAATCTTAAAATTTTTGCAGTATTTTATGTGTGGACAAAAGTTTGTTTTTTGATAAAAATTAAATTTTCTTTATTATGAAAAAGTATTTTTAGGGTTATTTATTAGGACGAGAATAGGTTTGATTTCCCAAATTATCCCTACCCTTTTAACCCTAGGTTTCACTCCTTGGATGAGATCGTATTAGCCTTTTACTTGCTAGGCTAAAGGGCTTTACTACCTCACTTGCTTTTCACAAGTTACCTAGCGTCAATTATGAGCTTAAGCCTGATGTTAAGGATAGGATTGTTTACCCGTTGATGAGGTTTTGAGGGTTAATGGTGAGTTAGGCATTACGGGTCTGGGCTAATTCTTCATGTAGGAGTGGTTTTCACGTCTACGTAATGTTAAATTAAGCTTGAGAATTGGAGGGATAAAGTTACACGATAAGGCTACAAGGTATTCTCTTGGTCTAAACATAATGTTGAAACTTTTGGCAAGAGGAGCTTAGTAAGTGTTCAGAGGCCTAAAACTAGTAAATATGGACTCCACATGGAACTCAACAGGGAACACGATAAAGAGATGGTTAAAAATATTCTTCAACACAACTTACTCGAAACCTATTGGCATAAGTTGGAATATGGGGGTAGATGAAATTGTTGTCCACACATGGTTTATTATGAGTAATGTTTATATAGAACTTTTTCTTTACTATTTTTTGATGAGTAATAGGAAGATGTTGAAAAGTAGGAGGGCTATTAGTGGTGCTGTAACTGCTTTAATACTAGTAATTGCTAGTGTAATAATAGCTTTAGTAGTTGTTGGTTTCGCATTTGGACTATTTGGAGCATTTGGAGGAACACCAACAGTAACACAAATAGGCACTGGAACAATAAGCTCAAGTAGTGGTAGTGCTACTTTTGTCTTAAAGAGTAGTGGTAATGTTCAAATAGTCTCAGCGAGTATTGTAGGAACTACTATAAGTGTAGGAAGTAGTGACATAACTGTTATCGGTGAATCTAGTGCATCTCTTACCGCGGGAGTTAATACGGTGAGTATAGATTTTGGTACTAGTTCTAATTTACAGCCTGGCTCTACTTATACGATATCTTTAGGACTATCTGATGGTGCGACAGTGCAAGTAGCGGTAGTAGCACAATGAAAATGAAATCAATTATTTTTTTATTTTTAATATTTTTCATATTTCTCTCCATCATATATATTAATTCTACTTCTTCTATGACTTCTCCTCTTTCACCCGGAGACTTTCTACTATACAATGAAACTGTAAGGTCAGTCCTACCTAATGGTTCAATCAGTATTATAAAGTTTATATTGTCTCAACAGATAGTTTCTGTTTACTCAAACGGAACTGCTCTCGTTAATTTTACGATTTATGTACTTAATGGTTCTTACTACTATGCTCCTTCCCTTTCAGTGCAAAACTCATCCATACCCGCTACGTTCTTCTACATCTCACCAAATTTACTAGGGCATAATGTAACTAGGGCAAATTCTCCTTTTTACTTTAACGGAACGTATAACGATCTTTACGAATACTACTCAGTTTCATACGTGCAAGGTGTTGAATTATTATTTAAGATGTGGTTCAATAATTACGGAATAGCCGTTAAGGCTGAGTCCCTTCAGATCTCCCCTAGTAATATCGTAGTAAGCAATGCTACTTACTTACTGTGGTTAACTAATGTGGTCAATCATAGTGTAGCTAGACCTTACTTGAGTGGGTTTTCGTTAGCTCAAAGCACTTTAAAGTACTCTTTTCTGAACTCAGTGATTAGGGTAGTCCCTAAAATATTCGAAATACTTGTTGTAGTAGTTTTTGTCTTACTAATAATATTGCTCTTGATCAGACCATCTTCAAAGAGCTTGAAGACGTAGGTATCTGATATAAACACACTTTTTTCCCTTCTCCCTGCTATAAAGGGCGAGGTGTGCCGTTCTTTTATCTAAGTCTTAGTGTCAATACTGGGTTATAATCTAGAATTTAGAAAACTACGATTACAATCTTAAAAAGCTCCATTCTGTCAGCTGTAAATTAGCACAACATCTATGTGGCGTAGCACATTTATTGAGATGAGCTAATGGAAAATCCTTTAATCCGACTTACCCTATATTTACTCATGAAATTAGATAGATATGAGATCTTTCTCGATTTCGATTTCAAGAATGCAAAGTATAAGGGGATAGAGAAAATTTATTTGGAGAATGACGAACAAGAAGTATTGTCAATTGATGCAGTTGACCTTAAGATAAATAGTGTAAAGGTTAATGGGAAGGAGGTAGAATACTCACAATCTGAGAATAAGTTAAACGTTAAATCAGGGAAGTTTTCAGGCGAGCTAGAAATAGAGTTTGAGGGGATAGTTTCAGACACTCATTTGGTAGGAATATACAAGGCTAAATACGACCAAAGTTATATTGTTACTACTCAGTTTGAGGCTTCTCATGCTAGGCGTTTTATCCCTTGTTTTGATGTTCCTTATATGAAGGCTAGGTTTAAGTTGTTTGTTAGGGTTGATAGGGGTTTGAAGGTTATTTCTAATATGCCTATTGTTAGTTTTAGGGATGATGGTGGTAAGGTTGTTTATGAGTTTGATGAGACTCCTAGGATGTCTACGTATTTGTTATATTTAGGCATTGGTGATTTTGAGGAGGTTGTTGATAGTAGTGGGGTGCCTACTATTATTCTTGCAACTACTGAGGGTAAGTCTAAGAGGGGTTATTTCGCAATGAACATTGCTAGGAAGGTCTTAGATTTCTACGAAAAGTATTTTGAAATACCATACCAACTACCAAAGGTTCACTTAATAGCTGTGCCAGAGTTCGCTTATGGGGCTATGGAGAATTGGGGTGCTATTACTTTTAGGGAGACTGCTTTGTTGGCTGATGATTCTTCTTCTTCTCAGCAGAGGTTTAGGGTTGCTGAGGTTGTTGCTCATGAGTTGGCTCATCAGTGGTTTGGTAATTTGGTTACTCTGTATTGGTGGGATGATCTTTGGCTTAATGAGAGTTTTGCTACTTTCATGAGTCATAAGGCTTTAGCAGAATTACACCCAGAGTGGAAGTTCTGGAACTACTTTGTGTTGAGTCAAACTTCTAGGGCTTTAGAGAAGGATTCCTTAACGGCTTCCCATCCTATTAGGTCTGATGTTTCTTCTGTTAGTGATGTTGAGCAGATGTTTGATGATATTAGTTATGGTAAGGGTGCTAGTGTTTTGAGGATGTTTGAGTCTTTTGTTGGTGGTGAGTTTTTTAGGAGGGGTGTTGTTTCTTATCTTAAGTCTTTTTCCTTTTCTAATGCTAGGGGTTTTGATTTTTGGAGTAGTATTTCATCGTCTTATGGTTCAAACATTAATGATGTAGTATCAGATTGGATAACAAAACAAGGCTACCCAATGTTAAGAGTCAGTGTAACTAATAGAAGCATAATTCTCGAACAGGAAAGATTCTCTCTGCTTGGCAATGTTGAAAATTTAATTTACAAGGTCCCTATAACCATGGAAGTGAATGGAAAGAGTATGACTTACCTATTGGATAAGGAGAAGGCTGTAATCAATATAGATGAGGATATAAGGAGTATTAAGGTTAACCTGGATAAGACAGGTTTCTACAGAGTTCTATACAATACCGATCTCTTCCTTAACGCTAGACTTTCTGAACTGGATAAGTGGGGAATAATAAACGACTATTGGGCTTTTCTATTAGCTGGGAAAATTAGTTATAATGAGTATGAGAAGATTATCAACAACTTCTTTAATGATAGAGAATTTATGGCAGTAAATGAGATCTCTAATCAGTTAAGTACGCTTTACGCTATTAATCCTAGTAAATATGGTGAGATAGCTAAGAAATTCCACAAGGTTCAATTAAGGAATTGGAGGAATGATAAGACAGACTTAGGAAAGATTACTTACTCTAACATATTATATAGATTAGCATTTATGGATGAATACTTCTCATTAGGATTATCAGAGTTGTTTAAGTTTTATGATAATCTTGACGCTGATATGAAGCAAGGAGTTAGTGTGGCATATGCTATTACTTACGAAGAGAACGCTATGGACGAGTTATTAAGTAGATACAGAAGGGAAAAATTTGATGAAGAGAAGCTAAGGTACTTAACAGCTTTACTACTATTTAGAAAGCCGTATTTAGTAGTTAATTCTCTCAGTCTAATATTGACCGGGGAGGTCAAAAAACAAGATATGCCGTATGTTATTAGTGTAGTATCGTATAATCCCTATGCTAGAGAAGCGACTTTCAACTGGATTAAGACTTACTTTAACTTCTTGAGGGAAGCATATAAGGGGACTGGAATATTAGGTAGGAGACTAGGCGAAGCTATACCATTAATAGGAATTGGAATTGAAAAGGAGGTTGAGGAGTTCTTTAATAATATAGAGATGCCAGAGGGTTCGAGAGGAATTAAGATGGGATTAGAGATGTTAAAAGCATATTCAAAGCTGAAGTAATAGCATTATAATATGTTAACAATTTTTATCCTATTAGATTCGTACTGAATATTTAATGTATTAAGTATGTATCTACTGCTATCTCATACTCTAGTTCTGATGCTCAGTTAAAAGCACCTCACGTGACCTCTTTCCCACTAGTGGGGCTTTCTTCATATTCCAAACTCAATCTACGCCCTCATAACGGGATTAGTTAGAAGTGGTCTTAAACTAAATAATCTTAGTTTTTAAATAGAAGAAGAAAATTTTTAATTTTTATTAACATATAAACCCTTCAATGGGCTTTATTCCATTCATCTTTATTTTATTGATATTCCCTCACGCTTTTGTGGAGTATCATGTACAAACCTATATAGTCTCTACCAAGTCGTTTGTTGACAATCTGGTAATCGAAGAGGTAACTGATGTTTACAGTAACGGTACATTTGAGTTTAACATCACAACGGTTTTCTTAAACTTTTCAGAAATATCCTCTCCCTCAACAATTTTCGATAATCTCACTTGCCCTATGCTATTCTACTACATTCC
>NZ_QIMI01000117.1:0-5039 GCF_007050195.1 Sulfolobus sp. B1
AGAATCAATAACACCAACATCACCACTCCTCCACCAACCATCCTCAGTAAAAGACTTAGAAGACCTAGGATCATCAAAATACTCCCTAGCAATCCAAGGACCCCTAAACCACAACTCACCAACACTCCTACCATCCCAAGGCAAATCACCACCAGAAACAGGATCAACCAACCTAACCTCAACACCAAACACTATCAAGCCTTGTTTCATCTTAAAGAACTTCTCATCAAGAGATAGTTGTTGCATCTCAGAAGTCTTTTCAACTGCTGCAGAAACTAATGGGCTAGTCTCAGTCGCTCCATAGCCTTGATATGCTTCTATTCCGTATTTAGCAAGTTCCTTAACGAGAAAAGCCGGTGGTTCTTGACCACCTATCCCTATCTTCAGTCCCCTTAAATCGGGTTTTGGTTCCAGCTTTTCCAATCTTCTCAGTAGCTCTAGGACTACAGTTGGTACTGCAGCTGTTCTTGTTACCTTGTAATTGATTATGTAATTAGTTATGGTTTCTGGACTAAACCTTCCCGGGTATATTTGCTTACATCCTTCTATAGTTGCAGCAAATGGGGTTCCCCAACCATTAGCGTGAAATATCGGTACAACTTGTAATAAGACATCCTTTGGATTGAAGTCATGTGCTACAGCCATTGCATGAAGAATAACTGATCTATGTGAGTATAAAATACCCTTAGGTAGCCCCGTTGTACCAGAGGTAAAGGCTGCGTAAGCTGCTGTTTTCTCATCTATTTCTTCAAATTTTCTGTTTGGTGAATGAGATTTTATCAATTCCTCATATCCGTAAAGATCTCTCGGTAAGGAATCTCTAATATTTTTCAATTGCTCTATTTCCTCAATAGGTTTATCACTCATTACTACTGCGAAATCAAATTTATGCGATTTAGAGAGTATTTGTGCCAATTGAAGTAAGGAATCGTCAACCAATAATCCTCGTGCCTTAGTGTGTTCAACAATATATATTAGATCTGAAGGGGGAAGACGAAAGTTCAAGTGTAATAGAGTTGCCCCCAATGAAGGAAGGGAGAATAATGATTCAAAATATCTATGATCGTTCCAGTCTAATATAGCTACAATATCACCAGCTTTGACGTTCATTTCTTTTTCGAATGCGTTAGCCATGGTAGACACTCTTTTGTATATCTTTCCGTAATTTAATACATGAAACTCTCCTCCTACTAACCTTCTATCAGAGATTATTTCCGTTTCACGATGCACTTTTGCCGCGTATTCGAGTAATTTATGAACGTTTAATTGCCAATCATCGTTTGTAGTAGATTTTAAACCCTTTATCATTGTTAAATTTTAGATGATAGTATCTTATATTCTTAACTCTCTATAATTTACCTAAAAATAAAAAATTATGAATTTATACCCTAGGATCCCCTAAATCGCCTTATATATATAATAGCCTCTTAATTAATTTAAAATAGCAAAGTTTATATTGATCAAAACTAATTGAAACAAGAGGACTTATGGGAGTAATAAATCCTGATTACGGAAACGAGAACAAGGAGGGAAAGATTCTTCATAAAAAGTTTAAGTCAACGGTTGAAGGTATTGATTGGAACTCATTCCCAATGAGACTTTTCGAATTAGGAGAAAAATTAAGGTGGAACGCTTATGAGTTAGATTTTTCTCAAGATGCTGAACAATGGAAAAATATGAAACCATCAGATAAGATGCAGACCAAGGTTACATCTTCGTACTTCATTGCCGGTGAGGAATGTGTGGCAAGGGATATATTGCCATTAGCTCAAGTCATGGAGGAGTTAGGATTTGTTGAAGAAACTTTATATCTTACTCAATTCGCTAGGGATGAGGCCAATCACACTGTAGCCTTTAGGAGATGGTTTGAGAGCGTGGGAGAAACCGAAGGAATATATGAATATACATACCAAAACGAGCCTTATAGAAAGCTGTTCTATGAAATAATACCAACTAACATGAGGTCATTATATAAGGATCCATCTCCTGAAAATATCATAAGAGCAGTAGTGTCATATATGTTTGTAGCAGAAGGGATCTTAGCTGAAACTGGATATTATGGATTTGTGAAGGGTTACGAAAAAGTTTTGCCAGTATTACCGGGACTATACAAGATGGTAAAACTAATTGTAAGGGATGAGGCTAGACATATATCTTTTGGAGCCTACGTTGCCGCGTTAATGATCTCTATGCATGGTGAGAGATTATTAAAAGAGTTCATTAACTACTTTAATTCATTATCTCAAGAGGTTGCATTTCCTCTGATTGAAGTTAATAGAAAAATATTGCTTTCACCTAAATGGAGGGATGAAGATATTGGGCCACTGTTCAACTATTTTACTAAGAGTGATGAAGGATTCAAAGATGTTCTTGAGTTTGCTGGTAGAATGTTTCAGCAAAGATATGCAGTAATCGAGAAAGCTGTTAAGTTAAAGCCCGAACAAGTGAGAAGGATTCACCTAAAAGATTTTGGGTTACAAGATTAATTGAAAGAACCTATAAAAATTTTTTACTTGTCTATTTTAGAGAAAATTCCGTGTATGGAAAATAACTTCTTAATTTAAAAAATATTGATAAGTGTTATTAGGGGAGCTGACGTAAAATATCGAAAGTCATGAACCCTTATATTGTTATACAAATAAATAATATTAATGGAATCGTTCTTAGATGAAGCTGTTCAATGGACTGAAAACTTATCCATTTCCAAGATACCACACAAAAGCTTAGAGAACGCTAAATTAATGATCATAGACACTATTTCAGCGACGTTAGTATCATCCAGGTCTGAATGGAGTAAAAAGCTTGGCATTTCAAAAATCGAATCAGTGCTAGAGTTGTTTCCAATTCTCAGTGTAATGTATGATTACGATTCTACCTTACTATATTATGGTCATTTAGGTCATGGAATAACTGCAGCATCGTTATTCTCAATTCCCTACTTAAACGTCTCCGGCGAGGATTTAATGAAGTCAGCTATAGCGTCATCGGAAATTTCAGCCAGAGTTGCTTCTTCGTTATCCATAAGTAAGACTAGAGGGCAATCGATGACGTCTATTCACTCTCTATCGACGTCAATTGTTTTATCAGAATTATATAATACAAACTTAAAGAATTCGATTGGTTTATCATTAGGTTATATGATTAAACCAACGTTACATGGGTTTGTTAGTTTAAGTAAGCTTTATTCAGCGTCATTAGGAGTTGAAATGGGATATAAGGCCTTCAGAGTGTTGCATTTTGGGATTTTCATGATACAACGCTAAAAGATACTTCTTCAACAGCCATATCTGCCTCAGCTTTTCTTAAATTAGCTGAACTTTTCAATGAGGAAAAGTACAAGGAATTCGCTAAAAATACTGTTATAAGCCTTGTAGAGAATTATTTGACTGGTATTAAGGAAGGTGATGCTAGACCTCCTGGAATTTTAACTAATGGTTGCTATTTCAAGAAACGTGGGATAGGAGTTAATAGTGAACTTATATGGGGGGACTACTTTTTATTTGAATCTCTTCTAAAATTAGAGGGAAAGTTAACGAAATTAATCTAAATTATTGCTTTTTAAATGCTATGTTTCATTAAAAATCATTGCACTTGAAAGTGAAACATTTTTGTATGAATAGTTTATTTGATAGCAAAGGTTTTAATCGGTAGATGTATAGTTATTTTTTCATATAATTTATGAAATAGATATAAGAATATAGTGCTAATATTTAATGTGGGAATTAATGATTACATTCGAGTACTTCAGAATATAAGTTTATTAATGTTTCCTTCTTAAATTGATCTGTGAGTTAAAGTTGGTAGAAGCCTTACCGTGGTGGAAAGAAGAACATAAGAAATTAGCTGAAGAGGTAGAAAATTTTGTTGAAGAAAATAGGGGAAGAGCAGAGGAAGCATTATGGAGGAACGAATATCCCTTAGATCTACATAAGAAAGTTGTCGAAAAGGGATGGTGGGGTATTGTAATCCCTAAGGAGTATGGTGGAATGAATGGAGACTACACAAGTACGGCTATCCTTTCAGAGTATATAACCAACTTAGGCTCAGTGGGAGGAGTTTTCGCTACTACGCTCTTCGGGGGGTTATATCAGATTTTAAGGTTTGGAAATGAAGAGCAAAAGGCTAAGTGGTTACCTAAGTTCGCTAAAGGTGCTGTAGGGGCAGTATGTATTACGGAACCTTACGTGGGGAGTGATGCTGCTGGAGCAGAGACTGTAGCAGTCAAAGAGGGTGATAAGTACATATTAAATGGTAAGAAGAGATTTATAACTAACGCTGGTATGGCTGAGACATACGTTGTCTATGCTGTAACAGATCCTAGCCCTAAAGCAAGAAAATCTTACTCCCATCTCTCAGCCTTTATTTTAGAAAAAGGTATGAAAGGTTTTCATGTAGAAAAGATAAATGAACTTCAAGGGTTCGATGGATTATTAAACGGCTACTTAGATTTGGATCATGTTGAAGTCCCTGAGGAAAATAGGCTAAGCGAGGAGGGTCAAGGATGGTGGATCTTAGTTTCTGGGCTTAATTTCGAAAGGTTAGTAATAGGTGCTCAACAAGTTGGTTTATTAAGAGAATTAGCCAAATATGTTGCATTTTATACTAGGAGAAGGGTTCAATTTAATCAAACTACTTTTGAGTATGAAGCTAATCAATATAAGCTAGCGGATATATTAATTTCCTATAGGATAACCAGACTATTAACCTATTATACTGCCTATTTACTCGACCAAGGTATTGATCCAGTAATTGACGCAAATGTGTTAAAAGTATTTTCAACTGAGGCTGTTGAGAAAGCTTCTAGGGATGCTATCCAAGCTATGGGAGGGGATGGATGGACTAAGTTCTATCCAGTGGAAGGAATTTACAGGAACGCTAAGCTAGGAACTATAGGTGGAGGTACTAGTGAGGTTTTAAAGAGGTTTATAGTAAGATATTCTCTTACAGCATTGGCTGACGAGTTAAAGGCTCCGGTAAGACTCCCACATCTTGGAAATACCCTAAACTTATTCCACTCTTACCTGCACTTGTTACTACTA
>NZ_QIMI01000118.1:0-5033 GCF_007050195.1 Sulfolobus sp. B1
TATTCTTTGGGCTAAGTCGTAAGTCCTAGGATCTTTGCCATACGTCATGTCGCATACTTCTTTCCAAGTTCTTATTGCACACTGTTCAGCTTCTAATAATACTTTTAAAATCTCTTTTGGATCTTTCCAGTTCTGTGGCAAATAAGCATCTGCACAAGCTGAAATGTCTGCTACTTCCCTTATATCTCTAGGAAGAGATCCACCTAACTCATATATCCTTTGTGTCATTAGTTCGAAGTGAAGTCTATCTTCAAGTCTTGCATCTTCGGCTATTTCCTTTAGTCCCTCACCCTCTATTCCAGTCAGATGCATCCTTAGTATAGTATAGTAATAGTAGGTTGTGAATTCAGCTGCTGTGGCTTTAACTAACTTATCTATTAATTTTTTCACATCTAACCCAGATTTTTCTAGGATTTCTACTCCAACTGGTTTTATTTCGTTTTGACTCATTTGTTTTTCGCCTATTAAATAGATTCTAGTACTAGATTATAAAGCTTTCTAATTAAAAGTTACTTTAAATTAGGAGTTAGTTCAAATGAACTGCTGTTACCACACAGTGTGAGGGAAAATTAAAGTTAATTTTAAATAAGATACTATCTTAGTTAAAAGTTAGTCTAAGTAGAAGGTGAATATAGTTTGATAATATGCACTGGACTGCGTGAGATACAAGAAGGTAAAATGGAGACTATTGAAATAGGAGGAAAAGATTTGATAATCACAAATATAAGGGGAAAGCTTAAGTGTTTTTCAAGGTGGTGTCCACATAAAGGTGGGGATCTGGCTTACGGTGATATTATTGGAGATAATCAGATTAGATGCTATCTTCACGGTTACGTTTATGATCTGAATTCAGGGAAACCAGTGATGATACCTTACGTTAATGATTATGGGAAATGGAAGGAGACGTCTAACTTGGAAATATATGATGTAATTATAAAGGCGGGTGAAATTTGTGTGGAAATTATATAAAAACGTAAAAAGATCCTTATCTTTTCTTCATTACTAAATACACGCTAAATAGGATTACTACGAAGATCACTATAATTATTATCATTAAATTATCGGTAGAATAACTACCTTTAGGTGTTTCAGCGTTTGCAACTTTAAAGAAGAGTGGAGGGCTATAGTTTCCTTTATCCATTAACTTGTACAACATTTGATACGCTGTGTAGTTATTATTTATAGTTGCTATGTACCCGTAATGTACTGGATATTGCAATTGTAGAGGATAACTCCAGTTCTCTGGAGTTAATATTATTGGTTTTCTTGGCGTTTGAGAGAAATTAAACGCTTCAAGTATCGCTTTTGGACCAAACTCATTCACGATAGGGTTTAGATATGGCAATCGCCAGTTATAGTCTATGAAGGCTAGAATGGAGTAGCCAGAGGATGTATAATTGTCTATGAACCCTTCTTTGGAATATGGGGATATTACTATTAATGGTATTCTTTGCCCTAATATGAAGTAATTAGGCATTTGGGGTAGAGTATCAAATTGTGCTAAACCATTAACTATAGGAGGCGGGACTTGATCAAAATAACCTCCGCCTTCATCGAAGGTTATGAAGATTGCCGTCGAATTCCAATTAGGTCCTTCCATTATAGAATTTATTACCGTAGTTAAAGCTAACATAGCTAAGGTAGTATTATATGGTGGATGCATGTCGTAGCCTGGTATATGAGTATCGTATCCAGCTGGTCCGGTAAACATCACAAATGAGACAGATGGTAATTTGCCCTCCTTAGCTTGTTGTATAAAAGACGTTAAATCAAAATAATGATCGTTAAGCTCGTTTGCTCCCTTAAATAAGCTTAGTGGTAGGGGTGCTGTATTGTTATAACCTAAATATAGATCTGGACTGAGTATTTGAAAGTCTGGGGAGTATCCATACTCATACCATCCCCAGCTAATGTTGTACTGCGACAGTTGGTATACTATTGTTTCGTTTAACGGTAGTTCATTGAACTGTGGCGAGTCGTTATTCACAAATGTTGGGAATCCGGTAATGTAAGCTACTCTATTAGGTACTGTTACTGATAATTCTGGGCTAAAGTAATTGTCAAATAATACGTATTGTTCAGCGTAATCCCATAAAACTGGCGCTTGTTGATAAGAGATGTATGCTAATGATTGTGTACCAGACCCGTTAATGAAGCCATCCATTTTTCCGTAATTCCAATCGGTGAAGTAATTGTTGTTACCTTCAACTGGATCTATGAGAACGGTGGTATTAGCGTAATATGGATGAAGGATTTCGCCTTTATATGGGAAGGAAATCCAGGTTATATTACCCTTAGTTTGTTGAAGAAGTTGAAGTAAGGATAGATTATAGATGTAATTTACGGGTCTCATGAGGGACAAGGTTATATTGTTCACTATTGGAGGGTATCCAAAAGGATAAGTTCCAAATATGCTGTCAAAGGCGTGGTTTTCCAGAATTATTATTACTACATGTTTTATTGGAGTCTGTGTTATCATATTAGAGGACGTTGTGGGAAGACTAGTTATAACTGAAATAAAAATGGGTATTAGAAGTAAGAAAAATAGTCCACGGAGTTTTCTAGCTTTTCCACTTTCCATGTGATGTGTATTTGTAACCAATTTTTAAGGCTTTTGTATATAAAAAATGAAAAATATATAGTACTATAGATTAATCTTAAGGGTATGTGGGGATTCTGACAGCTTAACTAGGCTAATTTAGAGGCTTTTCCATGTCATTTCAGAGGTAAATAATCTTCATTTAATATCTTTCAATTAACTTAATAGTCCTCTCAAAAGCTTGTTTTGCTTTCTCAGCAATATCAGACGGGACTCTAACTGGATATATTTCTTCCTCTAATGATCTCTTTATCTTATCAATAGTTATCATAGCCATATAAGGACATCTAGCACATGCACATGCTTCAGTAGTAACTATTGGATAGAATTTTTTGTCCGGCACTTGTAGTTGTAAAGCGTTTATCATGCCTATTTCTGTGGCAACTATGAACTCCTTATTTGAACTATTCTTTGCAAACTCAATCATTTGATTAGTAGAGCCTACAAAATCTGCTGCTTGTAAAATCTCTAACGGGGACTCTGGATGTGCGATTAACAACGCGTTAGGATACTTCTTTCTAGCCAATTCTACTAATTGTCTTGTGTAATTTGCGTGAACTATGCATCTGCCGTTTGGTGGAACTATTATTAAGTTTTTGCCAGTCTTAGTTTTTACGTATTTAGCTAAGTTAGCGTCTGGACCAAAGATTATTTTATCTGCGTTAAGCTTCTTTACTACTTTTATTGCAGTTGATGAGGTTACGATATAATCAGCTAGGGCTTTAGCATATATGCTAGTGTTAATGTATAGTACGACGGGAGCATCTGGATATTCCTTTTTATATTTTTCTAATGTCTTTACATCTAATGAGTCTGATAAGGAACAGCCTGCATTAAGATCTGGAGATAGTACTAGTTTGTCCGGATTCAATGCTGCAGCTTGTTCCGCCATAAAATAAACGCCAGCAAATACTATTATGCTTGCATTTGTATTCATAGCCTTTTTAGCTAAGTCGTAAGAGTCCCCAGTGAAGTCTGAGACTAATTGTACTGAGTAGTCCATATAATTGTGACCTAATATTATTGCGTTCTTTTCTTTTTTTAATATTTTAATCTTATTTATTAATTCTTCTAACCTAGCCATGTTCTCCGAACATGTGTTCTTTACTAGAACAGCTATAAAAACTTTTTTCATAAAATAACTTTTTATATTATCGAACACATGTTCGATATATGATCTACATTTTCGGAACTGGGATTGCGGGTTTGTCTGCGGGAATAAGTTTGAAGAGAAGTGGCTATAACGTTACGATAATTTCTAAGAAGATAGATGGGGGATCAACTTATTGGGCTAAGGGAGGGATAGCTGTGAGTTTAGGTGAAAACGATTCTCCAGAAATTCACGCTAAGGATACTATACTTGTAGGGGATGGAATGTGTGACATTAAGGCAGTAAATTACGTTACTACTGAGGTTCGTCACGCTGTAAGAACCTTAAAGGATTGGGGGTTTAATTTTGACGAAGATTTAAGGTTAGAAGGAGGTCATTCTAGGAGGAGAGTGATTCATAAAACTGATGAGACCGGTAGGGAGATTTTCAGCTTTTTACATAATTTGGCAATTAAGGATAAGATTAATATTGTAGAAGATAGGCTGTTAGCCCTAAAGGTTATGGATGGGGTTGTGAGGGGTTTTGTCACTGAGAAGAGGGGTTCTGTTGACCTTTATGATGATTCTAAGGTTATTCTAGCTACTGGAGGTTATGCGTACTTATTCACGTATACTTCTAATCCGGCAACTAGTGTGGGAGATGGTATAGCAATTGGCTTTAGAGCTGGGGCGTTGGTTTCGGACATGGAGTTTATCCAGTTTCATCCTACAGTTACTGTGAATCATTTCCTATTGACTGAAACGCTTAGAGGTGAGGGAGCAATTATATATAACGATAAGGGGCAGAGATTTGCTTTTAACTACCACGAGAAGGGTGAGCTAGCCCCTAGGGATGTTTTGGCTAGGGCTATATACAACGAGTATTTAATGGGAAATAAGGTTTTCATGGATTTATCAAAGATAAGGGATCTAGAGTATAAATTCCCTGCAGTTATTAAGTTTTTGAGAGAGAATAATATAGATAAGAGTAAAGTCCCCGTCTTTCCTGGAGCGCATTTCACAATTGGTGGTTTGAGGGTAAATATTAGAGGTGAGACCAATATTAAGAATTTGTATGCGATAGGTGAAGTTTCAGATAGTGGTCTTCATGGAGCAAATAGGTTAGCTAGTAATTCTTTAGCTGAGGGACTAGTTTTTGGGATCAATATGCCTAGATACATTGATAAATGGGAGGGTAATAATGAAATTAGTGATGGTGAAGTATATTATGTTAGATTGATTAAAAGTGGGAAGAGTTTGGGATTAGATGAGATAAGAAAAATTAATTGGGAATATTTGGGAGTGTTCAGAGATGGGGAAGGGTTGAAGAAGGCTTTAGAAATAT
>NZ_QIMI01000011.1:0-24379 GCF_007050195.1 Sulfolobus sp. B1
GCAATAAAATTTCATAGAATAGGTAAAAACAGTTATAAAAAGATAAAAGGAAGAAAAGAAGCAAGAGAAAAGAGTTGGTTATCGTTAACTGTAGAAAACGCAAAAAGAGAATATGTAGCACTAAAATGTGTGAGTGATAATGGCGGGTATGTTCCAAAACCTTTAGGACTTGCATATAATGCTATTGCGATAGAGTACATAAACGGTTTAGAATTGCGTGAAGTTAATAATCTAGATGAGAATATCGCTAAGGAAATTTATGACAAGATCTTATATACTATGAGAATCGCATTTTCAGAATGTAAGGTTATTCACGGTGATCTAAGTCCTTATAACATACTAATTAATGACCAAAATGAAATAAGAATAATTGACTGGCCACAAGCGATAGATTCTGACTCAGAAGATATGCTTAGAAATGATATATATAATATTGTATCGTTTTTTAGAAAATTTGGAATTAATGACTCAGTAGAAAGTGTTATGAAATATGTAAGAGGGATAACATGAAAGTATTAGGAATTGACATTGAGCCTATGAGCAGTCCATCTAAAGGCTCTCCTTCATATTCAATAGTTATATTAGATGAAAATGAAAAAATCTTGGAAAAATCCGATAATGTAACATTAAGTAGACTAATAAGGCTATGCTGGGAATACAGACCAGATAAAATAGCAGTTGACAATATATATGAAATAGGAGAAAATGACAAAGCGATAATAAGTGTATTGAAACTTCTGCCGCCTAATACTAATATAGTTCAAGTTACTTATAACAATGGAGAATTTAAAGAAGTCAAGGAACTAGCGAGAGAAATAGGATATGAAATACAAGGTAAGTTAAGCCCACAAAAGACGGCTTATCTTAACGCTGTATTAGCCTTGAGGGGTTTTGGAACTAGCATAAAACTTGAGGAAAAAAGAACTAAAATAATAATCTCCAGAGGTAGGGCTTTAGGTCCAGGTGGAATGAGCCAAAATAGGTATAAAAGGCATATAAGGGGCTTGCTATTAAGAGTTATGAGAGATATTAAAGAAAAACTAAATTCTAAAGGATTCGATTATGATTTAATAGTTAAAAGATCTAAAGCCGGTATCGAAGGGGCTGTGTTTATAGTATACGCACCTAGGGAAAGTTTATACGGAGTAGTGAGGAAAATAAAAAGCCATAACGTGGTAGTAGATATAAGACCAATATATAAAAACAAAATAGAGTTTAAAGATAAAAAATCTGAAAAAAGACTAATAGTAGGGATAGATCCTGGGACTGAGGTTGGAGTATCCATACTCGATATATATTCGAATCCCGTCCTTTTGATTTCAAAAAGAAATATTGATAGGGACGAAATAGTATCGATTATATCTAAAGAAGGGAAGGCAATTATAGTAGCTACTGACGTGAATCCTATCCCAGATGCAGTCAAAAAGATCGCTAGCAAGTTTAACGCTATTCTCTATATTCCTGAACGTAATCTAACATTAGAGGAAAAGCAAAAAATTGTCGAGGAGTACTCTATTTTTCACAATATAAAAGTTGATAATCCTCACATTAGAGATTCGTTAGCTGCTGCAATAAAAGCATATAATAACATTGAAAATAAATTAAGGCAAATAGATAGCTTCTTAAGAAGATTAGATATTGACATAGTGGATGAAAATCGCCTTTATGATTGTGTAATATATGGCAATACTGTATCTGAGTGCATAGAAAGTGAAATAAATAATATATTAAAGAAAGAAGGAGAAGAGCAGATAAATACTAATAACAATATTAAGAATGTTCATAATAAGATAATTGAATTTAATGACAATCAAATAAGGAAGCTTAAAGAAGAAAATTTATATCTTAAAAATCAAGTGTCCAGTTATAAGAAGATAATATATAATCTACTCAGAGAGAAGGAAGATTTAACTAAAAAGATTGATGAAATAAAGTTACAAGTGAATAAAGATCTAGAGAGGGATAGAAAGGTGTATGAGTTAACTCTTCAACTTAGTAATGCAAATAATACTATCAATAAACTAGAGAACAAAATTAAGGAATATGAAAATAAAATGGAAAAACTACAAGAGGTCATACGAAAAATAGTTAATGACGAGGTAGTGATAATAATATCTCATAAAGAGCCTTATGAGTATATTAAGTATGATGGAAATAACTTATACATTATGGAGGAAAAGATATCAATTGAGATAGCGGAATATTTTGATAAAAACATAGTTATAATGGATAAACAAGTTCTACATGATATTCAGAAACTATTTAAGGAGTATCAGCTGGAAAAATCAAAAACTATAGATCTTAAGAGGATAGTAGATGAGTATAGAAACAACGGGCTTAAAAGAGTGTAACTTTATCTTCTAGAATCAATGTAGTTAATTTATTAAAGGAACTTAGCATCTCATCTACAATTCCTTTTATCTCATTTTCTGTTTCGCTTGTAATATTTCCGCTATGAGTAACTATATCCACATTTGCTATTAATGGATCATTTATCGGTCTGCCTATTTGTCCCAGTATCTGAATTTGAACTATCCTTACATCTTTAACTTGCTCAGATACTTTCTTTGCTATCAAATTAGCTAGAACATTATACAACTTGCCTACATGATTTACTGGATTCTTACCAGCTGTAGCCTCTAAAGACATTGGTCTCATAGGAGTTATTAGACCTATAGCTCTATTTCCCCTTCCTGTCATTCCATCATCTCCATGTTCTGCCGATGTTCCAGTTACGGTTAAATAAACAATCCCCTTATCTATTTTGTCTCCAGTATTAACATGAACTCTAATATTATATTCTGGCGCTATTTTAGAGGCTAAATCTAGTATTTCGCTCTTCACTTGCTCTTTAATACTTATATAATGATTCATATCTTCGATTAATTGGCTGATGGTTGCCATAGCTATTGTAATATCTATTTCATTATCTTTTCTTAGACCCATCACCTTAATGTCCTCACCAACTTCTGGCAATTTCATCTTAAATTGTTTAGAATTAAGATATCTTTCTGTCTCATATACCATTCTTTCTAACTTTGTAAAAGGAGCAAATCCTACACCAAAACTAGTATCATTAGACAATGGAACCGTCTTGCCAGTGTTAAATAATCCAACTAAATCTGCTGATCCTTTACCTACCTTATAATCTACTATGATATGTTTTTCAGGTTCTAGATATCTGAAGTTCTCTTTTATCCATTCCTTGGCACTCTCAACAATAATCGTACCAATTGGGATTTCATCAGTTCCATCATCTGTCTTTACTTGTGTTGTAGCCCTTCCTGAGACTATTACGTATATAGGTTGGATAACTTCCCCACCCTTGAAACGTGGAGATGCTTGGCCACCTACTACTAAGGTTTTATCTAAATTATGATGTAGAATTATACCATACCTCTTCAGGTAATATAGTGATAATTTCCTGCTAGCCTCTTCTGATATGGCATCAGCAATAAAATCTGGATGACCTACCCCTTTTCTCTCTACTAACTCTACTCTCAATTTCTCTATATCCGCTAAGGGATTTAATTGAACAGTTATATTCTTCATTATGAATCTACCATAAACTGTGTTGAATATAAATTTACTTTCCACTAGCTAAGATAGTTTCATAATCTACACTAATGAATAGCACATTACTCCCTCTTATTAGAACTCTACCATATTTAGCAACTGGCTCAGAAGTACCTTCTCTAATTTCGGTACAATCTCTTAGAACTAAATTCATTGTACCATCTGTTTGTTCAAGTTTTCCGATATATTCACTGCCATCTTTCAATTTTACTAAAACTATCTTATTTACTGCTGTTCTTAAACTCTTCAACGGATTTTCTATTTTTGCTTGCACAATAACACCCCTTATTTTTTAAATTTAAATTTTGCCCTTGCTTATTAAGCTTATATAGTATAGCGTGTAATTCCTTATTAAAGCTTCTATTGTTAAGATAATATACATGGATCTAGTAATTGAAGACCCACAACAAATATACGAAATAACTAAAGCGTTATCAGTACCTACTAGAATACAGATATTAAAGATAATTTCAACACAACCTGCTAGCGTATTAGAACTTACAAACATACTTAAGATGAGCAAGGGAAATGTTAGCTCTCACGTGTCTCAACTTGAAAGTTTAGGATTAATAGAAGTAGAGTATAAAAATGGTATTAAAGGTATTAAAAAGATAATTAAACCTAAATATAACAGAATTATAATAATTTTTAAAGACCCGCAGCAGCTTTAACAAAGCCCAGATATATTGGTGAGGGTTTAGTAGGTCTACTTCTAAACTCTGGGTGAGCTTGAGTAGCTAAAAAGAATTTATGGTTTGACAGTTCTATAATTTCTATTAAACCGTTTTCACTAACACCAGATATTATTAACCCATTCTTTTCGAGTATATCTACATAGTTAGGATTAACTTCATATCTGTGCCTATGCCTCTCATATGTAACATTTGATGAATACAACTTGTGAGCAAGAGTGCCTTCCTTTATTATTATTTTCTGTGATCCTAATCTCATAGTCCCACCTAGCTGGGTTACATTTTTTTGATTATCCAGTAAAGTAATTACTGGATGAGGAGTAGAAGGATCAACTTCTGTGGAATTTGCTCCTTTTAGTCCTATGGACCTTGCAAATTCAACTACGGCTAATTGAAAACCAAAACATATTCCTAAAAATGGTATATTATGCTCTCTAGCAAATTTAATTGCCCTTATCTTCCCCTCAGCTCCTCTACTTCCAAATCCCGGCAGTACTATAATACCGTTGACTTTCCCTAGAATCTCGTCTATGTTATCAGCCTTTTCTAGATCAGTCGATTCTAACCATATTAAGTTTGGTTTTACCTTAAGTTGAGCTGCTGCGTGATAAATGGCTTCCCTTATACTAATATAACTATCTTTTAGTTTAGTGTATTTCCCTATTAATGCTATATTTACTACTTTATTACTGTTTACTCCCTTAACATTATTTACAAAATCCAGCCAACTTGATAAATCGACACCTTTATCTTCTAATTTAAGTTTACTCAAAATTTTTGATATTAAACCTTGTTCTTCCAGAATTAAAGGTACCTCGTAAGGTGTTTGAACATCATAACTAGAAACGATGTTTTCCATTTTAACATTTGTAAATAGTGCTATTTTTCGTTTAGTTTCATTATCAAGGGGTAACATAGCTCTAGCTACAATAAAATCTGGTTGTATACCTATCCTCCTAAGTTCTTGAACACTGTGTTGCAGCGGTTTAGTTTTAAGTTCACCAGTTACAGATAAATATTCAACAAGAGCTATATGAACAAAAACTACGTTGTCCTCCTCTTCTAACCTTAGCTGCCTAACTGCTTCAAGGAACGGAAGACTTTCAATGTCACCTACTGTTCCACCTATCTCGACCAATGTTATTTCCGCATTGTTAATATTTGCCGCATATCTTATCATATTTTTAATTTCATCAGTAACATGCGGAATTATTTGAACAGTTTGACCTAAATACTTTCCTTCTCTTTCCTTTTTTATTACTTCAAAGTAAACTTTACCTGCGGTTATATTATTAAATTTAGTTACATTAATATCCATAAATCTTTCATAATGTCCAAGATCTAGATCAGTTTCTGCTCCATCATCTGTCACAAAAACTTCACCGTGCATATATGGATTCATAGTTCCAGCGTCAACGTTAATGTAAGGATCTATCTTCACTGCAGTTACGTTATATCCTCTTCTCTTAAGTAATAGTCCCATTGACGCTACTAATGTTCCTTTTCCTACACTAGATAGTACTCCGCCTGTGACAATTATGAACTTATTAGCCACTAATGTTCACAGTAATTTGCATTCGCCTAGATGAAATAAAAATTCTTTGTCAATTACTTTAAGTACTTCCTACTATAAAATCTACCTTGAATGAGGAACATAATATTAGAAAAACTTCAAAAACAGAGATATTTGCAAATAGCTCTTGACTTCATAAAAATTGATGATGCATTAAACATAGTTGAAAAAGTAAAAAATATTGAAAATATTATCATTGAGGCTGGTACGCCGTTAATAAAGTCTGCTGGAATAGAAGGATTAAGGAAGTTAAGGGAACTGGCTCCTGATAAGATAATATTGGCAGATACTAAGACTGCTGATGCTGGAGATGTGGAAGTTGAGATAGCTAAAATAGGAAAAGCTGATATAATGACAGTTTTAGGTATTATGCATAACTCTACTATTGAATTAACTGTTAAGAAGGCTAGGGAACTTGATATGGTTGTGCAAGCTGATCTAATAAACGTGAGAAATCTTTATGATAGAGCTAAAGAAATTAAGAGTTTAGGAGTTGACATTATAGGATTTCATATAGGTCTAGATGTTCAAAGAACATTAAATATATCTGCAATAGATCTTAAAAATGAAATTGAAAAAGTATCTAAATTAGGCACAATAATATCGGTAGCCGGTGGATTAAACAAGGAGAAAATAGCTGATCTAATAGACCTTCCAATAAACATATTTGTTGTAGGTACCGCAATTACCAAAAGTAGTGATCCAAAGAGGGTAGTTGAAGAGATAGTTAACATATTAAAGTGAGTAAAGGATTATGATATTTAGGGAATAATTATGTCACAGCCTGGTCAACAAAAGTCAAAAGAACTTAAAACAGTATCTAAACAAGTTATTACTCCCAGTGTGCTAAATGAGGATAAAAGAAAATTACAACTATTATATATTATAAAGCAAGTGAGTAAATTAACTGAGAAATCGATTATAACTCTTCTTTATGAATTAAAACAAAAGGGGATAGATTTGGGATATCAGTTCAACATTATAGGTAATAACGTATTCAGCCCTATGATTAAAGAAGATTTAACATCACTATTGTATTTAGGACTAATTGAAATTGATAGTATTAACAAAAAAATATCAGTTTCCAATAATGGATTGGAAGTACTAGAAAAGAATCAATTAGATGAGGAATTTAAAAATAAACTGAATCAAGCAATCAATGAGATAAAAACAAAAATAATTGCAATCGATGAGGAATATAACTTAAAGTTAAAAAGTGATATGAAACTAAGAAGAAGATGACAAAATATTTTTAATATTTTTATTTAAATTGTAGATAATGGTCCTCTTCTTTCTCTCTCTTGATATTCTTCACCAGCTGGTCTAGTCCATATTAATGGATCTAATTTTCCTTCTTTACTCATCTTTGCTATCATTTCTCTAAACTGACTAGTATGCCTAATATCTAATTCTAGTAATCTTTGTAATAACTCCCAACTCGTATTTTTAACATCTTCAAGCATCTCTCTAGGCATATGCTTTATTACCATAGGATCTTGTAGCCATTGATCAAAGTCCTTTAAAGTTCTCATCATGTGTTGGAAGGCAGTTCTCGAAGCTAATATTAAATCTAATCTATCCATATTTTCTGTTGGTTCCTTTTTCTCCATATCTTTCAGTGTCGCTAGTAGGTTCTTTTGCAATTTTATCCACTCATCTAAATTCCCTATAAATGAATTTTCCACCATTGACACCATATTATATACTCTTCAAACTTATTAATAAGCTCATTTTAAACGAAACGGTAATCCATTATTTAATATTTCCTTTGGTATCTTGTCCTTATATTGCTTAAGAAAATTAAGCTCTTCTTCCTCTTTTCTTAGTTTGTCTGGCAACATTCTAGGAATCTCATCAATTATTGGATACCACCTCTTACATGACTCACAATAAAGTAATCCATTATCTATCTCGTGTTTAATACATTCATCACAAGGTGGTATTTCTTTTAACTCCTTTACATAAGAGACTTTGAATGCACAGTACAGCTCACATAGAGGCTTCTTATCCTCAATGGTTCTCTCTACGTTCTTCTCAGAAAATACATATAGCCTTAGCGGGAAATGCTTACAAATAGGGCATGCTAATAAATCCATTAACCTATATTTCATACTAGAGACCCTACTATTTTCTCCAATTCTTTTGCTAATTCTTTTGCATAATTCTCATCTTTAGCCTCTACTAATATCCTTATTATTGGTTCAGTTCCACTCTTTCTAACCAAGAACCAAAAGTCCTTATCAATCACTTTTACACCATCAATAGTTATTACGTTTCTTGATTTCCCATATTTTTCTATTAGTTCATGATATATATTTTGAGCATCAGTTTTATCAGTAATTTTTACCTTGGTTTTGATTAAATGATATGTAGGTAACCTATCAAACAGCGAAGATGAAGATTCATTCTCAGATGCCATCATATCTAACATTAATGCGAAAGCCATCCCTCCATCTCTCACCCCTTGATGGGGCGGAAACATAAAACCCCCATTTTCTTCAAACCCAGCTACTCCACCTTCCCTAAATAAGGCGTATGCAATATCCACACTTCCTACCTTTATCCACTTAACTTGTATGTTAAACTTACTTAAATATTCCTCAACTAAGCTAGAGCTTGAAACGGCAGTAAAAACCCTTTTAGGCAAATTTGGAGCTTTCACAGAAGCCCAATATGACAATAGTGTACCACTTCTATCGCCCCACTGTATCCTCCCTTTTGAATCTATAAATATCGCCCTATCTGCGTCTCCATCATGAGCAACAGTTAAATCAACGTTTAACTCTTTAGAAATTCTAGCTGTTTCAGCTAAACTCTCAAAAGTGGGTTCTGGCATCCTAGCAGAGAATAAAGGATCTAAATTACCGTTAACCGTGAATACTTTACAGCCTAATTCTCTAGCCAATATGGGAGTTGTTATACCTCCTACACTATTAGCAGGGTCGATAAGAATTCTATATCTCTTTTCTCTTATCTTATTAACATCTACATGAGACAATATACCCTTTATGTACACATCAATTACTTTTTCTTCTCTCCTAACATCATTAATTAATTGATTCCATTCTACAGAATTAAATGTATCATTAAAATATATATCTTCAATTTTATTTTCTTCCTCCCTAGATATTTCTATACCATGAGGAGAAACAACTTTTATACCATTATATTCAGGTGGATTATGGCTAGCAGTAACTACAACACCCCCATCGTATCCCAAAGTCTTCACAGCGTATTGAAGAGTAGGTGTGGGAGCCATACCTCCATCATAAACCACTACACCGGTACTCAGCAGCCCTCCTTCTACTACCTTCATTATCATATCTCCACCAGCTCTTACATCTCTTCCGACCAAAATTCTGGAACCCTTACCAAAGTATGTTCCAATTGCCTTACTAAGTCTTAAAGCTTGTTCTAATGTTAATTCTCTATTCGTAACTCCTCTTACTCCATCTGTACCGAATAGCTTCCCCATAATATAACTTTTAAAAAACAGAGTATTAAAGATAAACAACTAACGTGCAAGCACAAACTACAAGCATTTTGCAGAACATTTTTAACAGTTAACTTTTATTTTAATCATATCTTTCGATATTCTGAACAAAATCACTTTTCTAACAGATTTAAACAAGAATTAGTATTATGATTTTTTATAAAAATGGCGGACCCGCCGGGACTTGAACCCGGGACCTAAGGCTCCGGAGGCCTTCGCTCTATCCTAGCTGAGCTACGGGTCCTACTATAAATAATGCAGATCTGAGACTACTAAAGTTTCTACTTAATAATATATCATCTTGAAGAATAAAGATATAAGGGAGGCTAATTATACTTTAGACTTGCATAGGTTTTATTCACTTTTTAAAAACTTTTGGTGATTATAGATGAGAGTTGCTGTAATAAACTATGACTACTGCAAACCAGATAAATGCAATTTAGAGTGTATCAATTTCTGCCCAATAGATAGATCGGGTGGAAAGGCAATAGAATTAGCAGAAATAGTTAAGGGTAAACCAGTAATTTATGAGGAAACGTGTATTGGTTGCGGAATTTGTGTAAAAAAATGTCCATACGAAGCTATAACTATTGTTAACTTACCAGATGAATTAGAGGGCGAAGTAGTCCATAGATATAAAATCAATGGATTTAAACTATTTGGTATACCTACTCCAAAGAATGATACTATTATCGGAATATTAGGTAAGAATGGGACTGGAAAGACTACTATCTTAAAGATACTTGCAGGGGAGCTTATGCCTAATTTTGGTGATCCTAATTTAAAATTAGGTAAAGATGAAGTATTAGCAAAATTCAAAGGAAAAGAGATATATAATTACCTTAACAAAGTTTATAATAATAACTTTAAAGTTGTACATAAAATTCAATATGTCGAATATGTTGCTAAATTTCTAAAGGGAATTGTAAGAGAAGTGTTAGATAAGGTAGATGAAAGAGGGAAAAAAGATGAAGTAAAGGAACTATTAAATATGAGTGGGTTTTGGGAAAGAGACGTAAAGTTCCTTTCCGGTGGTGAATTACAAAAGTTATTAGTAGCAGCTTCAATATTGAGAGAAGCTGATGTCTACATTTTCGACGAACCTTCGTCATATCTAGATGTTAAAGAGAGAACTAACATGGCTAAAACAATAAAAGAACTACTTAAGAATAAATATGTTATAGTTGTAGACCACGATTTAATAGTTCTAGACTATTTAACAGATATAATTCACATAATCTATGGAGAAAGCGGAGTTTATGGCAGAGTTTCGAAGGCTTATTCGGCAAGGGTAGGAATTAATAATTTCTTAAAAGGTTTCTTACCAGCAGAAAACATGAGAATAAGAAAGGATGAAATCAAATTTATGTTGAAAGAACTTTCGGACTTAGATATCTCAAAGGATGTTAAAATAAAAATTAGTTGGACCGATATGAGTAAAGCCTTAGATGGATTTAAACTGTCAATAGAGAAAGGTGATGCAAAAGAGGGTGAAATAATTGGGATCTTAGGACCTAATGGCATCGGCAAAACAACTTTTGCAAGAATATTAGTTGGAGAACTAAAGACTGATAACGGAAGTGTAACACCAGAGAAAATGGTGTTATCCTATAAACCTCAAAGGATATTGCCAAACTACGATGGCACGGTTCAGCAGTATCTTGAATCAGTCAGTAAAGATGCTTTATCAACTTCTTCATGGTACTTTGAGGAGGTTATTAAGAGGCTTAGATTGCATACTTTATTCGAGTCTAACGTAAATGACTTAAGTGGAGGTGAACTTCAGAAGCTATATGTGGCTAGTACTTTAGCTAAGGAGGCAGATCTATATGTCCTTGATGAACCGTCGTCTTACCTTGACGTAGAGGAAAGATACATTGTAGCTAAGGCAATAAAGAGAGTAACAAGGGAAAGAAAAGCTGTCACATTCATAATAGACCATGACTTATCCATACATGACTATATAGCCGACAGATTAATAGTTTTTAAAGGTGAGCCTCAAAAATTTGGTATAGCGACATCTCCATCTACATTAAGATTTGGAATGAATGAGTTTCTTAAGGAATTAGACATAACATTTAGAAGAGATCCTGACACTGGAAGACCTAGAATAAACAAGCTCGGAAGTTATCTTGATAGGTTGCAGAAGGAGAAAGGAGAATACTATTCTATGGCAACCGCGTCTAATTAGCTTATTTCCATTTACGTCCTTATTAGTACTCAACAAAATTTTTAGTTGTGACTATCTTAATATAAACTATGAAAACCACATTAAGTGTAATTAAGGCAGACATAGGTAGTCTTGCAGGACACCATGTAGTACACCCAGATACAATAGCTGTAGCTAATAAGGTGTTAGCTGAGGCAAAACGTAATGGATTGATCATTGACTATTATATCACCTATGTAGGAGATGATTTACAACTAATAATGACACATAGTAGAGGAGAATTGGACTCTAAAGTTCATGAAACAGCATGGAATGCCTTTAAGGAGGCTGCTAAGACTGCAAAAGAATTGGGACTTTATGCTGCCGGGCAAGATTTGCTCTCTGATTCCTTTTCTGGAAATCTTAAAGGAATGGGACCTGGTATAGCTGAGATTGAGTTTGACGAAAGACCTTCAGAACCCTTGGCAATATTTATGGCAGATAAAACTGAACCTGGAGCTTATAACCTACCTTTATATAAAATGTTTGCCGATCCATTCAATACAGCGGGGCTAGTGATAGACCCTACTATGCATGATGGGTTCAAATTTGAGGTACTTGACGTATATGAAGGTGAGTCAATTATTCTTAATACGCCAGAGGAAACTTATGATTTATTAGCATTAATAGGTACTCCCAGTAGATATATTGTTAGAAGAGTTTACAGAAAAAGTGATAATCTGCAAGCCTCTGTGGTATCTGTGGAAAGACTTAACTTAATAGCAGGTAAGTATGTAGGTAAAGATGATCCAGTAATGATTGTAAGAGTTCAGCACGGTTTACCTGCGTTAGGCGAGGTTCTGGAAGCATTTACAGTTCCTTACTTAGTTCCCGGATGGATGAGGGGTAGCCATTATGGACCTATTATGCCAGTCTCTCAAAGAGACGCTAGAGCTACGAGATTTGATGGTCCCCCAAGGCTAATAGGACTAGGTTTTAATGTTAAAAACGGCAAATTAGTTGGACCTACTGATCTATTTGATGATCCTGCATTTGACGAAGTCAGAAGAACAGCCTTATTAATAACCGATTATATGAGGAGACATGGACCCTTCATGCCTCATCGACTTGAACCTCAAGAGATGGAGTATACTACCCTACCTTTAGTTATTGAAAAACTAAAGAATAGATTTAAGAAGGAGAGCGATATGTACAAAGTGAAACCGAGCGTTTATTCAAAAGAAGACTCCCAAGATTAGGGTGACCTAAATGGGGAATATATATACTAAAGATATAAAAAGAATAGTAAGAGAATTGTATAATAAATATAAAGATGAGATAAAGGATGATTTCAGTTCTAATAAGCAATTGGTAATTAGGTATGTTGACGTAAAATCAAAAAAAGTAAGAAATAGATTAGCTGGTTACTTGACTAGATATTATAAAATAATGAAAGAAAAAGAAACCTTGCCTATGGCTGAAGAAAAGCTAGAAGAAACTGAAGAGGTTTGATATGATAAAAATAGTTCTTAAAGGACCTTTAGTATCTCAAATCGGTAAGAGAGAGATCGAAATAAATGCAACTTCGATTTTTGAAGCGTTATCTTCAATAGACAATGGTAAAAGTATATTAATTGATAGAAATAACAAAATAAGAGCAGGATATATAATTTTAGTTAACGGAAAAGACTGGAGAATGTTAGAATCAAACTACCTTCAACCAAACGATATCATAGAAATAATACCCGTTAATCATGGTGGATAAATTGGTAAGAGTAAGAGTAATAGAACTATCATCGTCTCGTAGAGAAGATTATAAAGATCTGATTAAAATTACTGACAATTGTATAACACAAGTCTTACCAGAAACACCTTCAAATAATATATTAAATCAAGCTTGCTATATATTATTTAACTCTTCTAATCATAGAGTTAAAAATCCTTCAATATATTTTTTACTCCTACTAACGGATAAAGTCCAAATTAAGGATGTAATAATGTATATTAACTCCATGCCTAAAGACAAAGTTTATCTAATTGAATGCTGCAAGTATCCTTATGAGCCATTACCCAGTAATTTAATAGCTAGCAATGTAGAAAGATTAATCCTTACTAAGAATTCTTTACTTTCTATAGACTCACTATAGCTTATATTTGTTAACAGATCGATGAGAAATAACATTCTTGGACCTTTGTTAGTTATAATATTAGGATTTATAATATTATTTCATAATTATGTTTTAAATGAAAATATTCTTCTGTTAATTATACCTATACTAGCTTTTTTTATAATTTTATTAATATTTAGAAGAAGAATAGGATTGAAATTTAACAATTATATGGTAAGAAATAATTTATTCGTAATTGACCATAAGGATGGAAAGGTGATATACGGGGTAGCTATGAAGATAGTAGGGAAAATCGAAGCTAGCACCAGCAAAATTGACATTGATTCGGAGTTCAAAAACTTTATTACTGCAATAGCGAGAAGAGAATCAGACTTTAGGTATGCAGTAATAACATCTATAAATAAGAATAAATTAGGCTCTTCAATCATAATTTATAATATATGTAATAAAAGCGAATTAGAGATAAATACTCAAAGACTTCTACATGAGATAAATAACCTACAGACATTAGCTAGTGCTGTGACTCCTCATATAATTTTTAAAATTGTTCAGCCATCAGATATGGCTTTGCCTATACCTCTTTTAAGCACTAATTATCCATTTTTAACTATATCAGAGATAGAATACGAGAGTCCAATTAACATAAACGTAATTCCTTCAGACTATGACGTTGAATTAGGTGAAGCTGATTATAAAATAACAAAATCAAAAGTAGGAATAAGATTAGATGACATTGTAAGACATATAGGAATTTTCGGTAGTACTGGATCTGGCAAAACTAACACTTCTATGGTCTTAGCTACCCAGTTAAGTTCAAAAGGAGTAAGAGTTCTGATACTTGATTGGCATGGAGAATACGCCGAGAAATTAAGAGATAATTTTATGGTTTATGATGCAAGTCACCTATTACGAATTAATCCATTATCCCTTATAGATCTCAATGTAGAAGATATGATAGATATAATTGGAGATGTACTACAATTAACTGATCCCCAAAGATTCTTATTATATACAATATTATTAGCGCTAAGAAAAAGTGGTAAGTTTACGTTAGAAGGAATCTTAGAAATATTAAACAGTATAGAGGATACCTCCTATTGGATCAGAGATGTAAAATATGCTTTACTAAGAAAGATATTCATTCTATTTTCAGAAAGTGCATCAAAATTATTTAGCACAGAAGATACTTCAATATCTAAATTTCTAGAGAATTTTTCTAGATCTACTATAATAAATCTGAGTTTTTTGACTAACGTCAAGTTAAGGAAATTATATGCTCTATTTCTAGTAAAGATGATTACTGAAGTTTATATTAGGGCTAAGCCTAAACAAAAAATGTTCATAATATTAGATGAGGCGCAAAACTACTTCAACAAAGATGGCAATGAATTTATAGATAGATTAGTATCAGAAATTAGAAAATATAATATAGGTTTATGTTTTGTAACACAATCTCCCTCACTAATATCGCAGAATGTTATAAAAAACACTAATATAAAGATAATCCACACCATAAAATCTGACGTCGATAAAAGGGTAATCAAAGATTCACTTTCGCTTGATGATAGACTTAGCCAGAGTCTCGATAAGCTAGATGTGGGTGAAGCTATATTAAGTGCGCCAAGCTTAAAAATACCGATTATTGTAAAGATAAAAAAAATTTATTAATCTTCTGATGACTCCTTAGATTCCTCTTTAGCTCCGCCTTCTTTTCCAGCTCCCTTAGATTCGCCGCCCTTCTTGCTTGCAGCTACTATATCATCTATTCTCAAGATTAACGTTACTGCCTCACTGGCAGCCTTTATAGCATTCATTTTAACTACTGCTGGCTCAATTACACCTAATTTCCACATATCTTCAGGATTGCCTGTGAATAGATTTAATCCATACCATTTATTACTTTCGTTCTCATGTAAACTTCTTAACTGTACTAACTTATCAATAGGATCTAGACCAGCATTCTCTGCTAATATCATGACTAGAGACTCAATTGCATTAGCATAAGCTTCAATAGCTAATTGTTCTTTTCCTCCAACTTGCGGTGCTAATTTCCTTAATCCCTTAGCTATTTCTATTTCTACCGCTCCACCGCCCGCTACGGCTCTCCCGTCTCTAATTACATCAGCGACAGTACCTAACGCATCTCTCAACGCTCTTTCTGTCTCATCAACAACCCTTTCAAGGCCTCCCCTTATTAATATGCTTACTGATTTAGGATTCTTGGCGCCTTCTATAAATACCATCTTGTCCTCTCCTACTTTTCTTTCTTCAACTAATGATGCATATCCTAAATCTTGTGGTGTTAGTTCATCAATATTAGATACTACTCTGCCTCCTGTAGCTCTAGCTAGCTTTTCTAAGTCACTCTTCTTTGCTCTTCTCACTGCTAGTATTCCTTTCTTAGCTAGATAGTGTTGAGCTACCTCATCTATACCCTTCTGACAAATTACAACATTAGCTCCAGTTTGAACTATTTTATCAACTTTCTCTTTTAATATGTTCTCCTCTTCTTCAAGGAATTTATGCATTTGCGTTGGATCATTAATCCTTATCTCTGCATCTAACTCTGGCTTCTCAACTTCCAACGGAGCATCTAGAAGGGCTATTTTAGCATTTTCTACTCTCTTAGGCATACCAGGATGAACTACTTCCTTATCTACTATAATACCATAAACTAATTGAGAATCATTAATACTTCCACCATGTTTCTTTACTATTTGAATATTGTCAAGATCAACATACCATTTATCACCTCTTAGCTCAGCTACTTGCGTTACAGCCTTAACTACTAAATCAGCTAAATACTCCCTAGCTCCTGCAACTGCTTTACTACCTAATGATGTTAATGCTACCTTTCTTAATGTATCGGTGTCATTTATTGATACTGGCTGAGCAATCTGCTCAATGGTCTTTAAAGCAAAGTCTGACGCTTTTTTATATCCGCTAACAATTATTGTAGGATGAATTTCTCTATATAAAAGATCCTCTGCTTTTTTAGCTAATTCACCAGCTAAAATTACTGCCGTCTTAGTGCCATCCGCGGTTTCCTCGTCTTGACCTTTAGCTATTTGAACTAATAGCTTCCCAGTAGGGTGTTGTAGATCCATCTTATCAAGAATTGTAGCTCCGTCATTTGTTATTGTAATATCTCCTAAACTATCAACTAACATCTTATCCATTCCACGGGGACCATAAGTACTTTTCAAAGCTTCTTCAATCGCTTTAACTGCTGCAATGTTTATTCTTAATGCTTCTTTTCCATATGTTCTACTAGAACCTTCCTTTAAAATTATAACCGGTATACCTTCCGGTGTAGTTGCAACTGTAGCCGTGGTTGCCATTTTACGCACCTTCCACTCTCTCTTAAAAAGAGCTTATATAAAAATTTAACTTACATTATTATCGATCGGATATCTGGCTAATTTTATCGATTAAATGAGTCATCTTTTGATATCCAATTTTCCTTTTATATTTGGAAATTAATTCCTTCTTAATATTAAACTTCTGTAATATATGCAAATATTGTGAATCACGATAATATCTAAAGTATATTAAAAGTGCAACTTTTGTCTTAGCCTTTAACCCACCTAAAAGACCTTCCTCCGATAGTATATTATAGATTTCTCTATATTTCTTGTCAATTAACATATTATTCAATATAATTTCAAATTCGGATATTTTCCTATTAAATGATTCTTTCATGAATTTTTCGACTCTACTTTCTTTATCCTTTATTTCGCTTCTCATAAAACCTTCATATATTATAGTTTCTTTATCGAAAAATTCTTGGTTAAAATAGTAAATTTTATCTAATACGGTGCCACAAGAACTACATACTACTTCACCTTGATTTTCATTCCAGATTAACTCAATAGATCCACATATAGGGCAAGCTACCATGACTATTCATTTATAGTAGTAACTTTTTTTGATGAATATATCTAACTTAGATAAAGTGATCATAATGAGTGAGGATAATGAAAGTGAACTAACTAAAATATACAATTTCATTATTAATTATTCAACTAAAACGCTAAGTGAACTTCCACTAAATTCAATAAGTTGGGATAAATTAGATGTTTACATTGATTTAAGACAAAGAGGAAAAATTGTTGAAGAAAGTGATGATAAAACATTAATAATCAAAGAAAAGAATAAGAAATCAACATTGGTATTGGTTATTAATGAAAATGAGAAAATAAATTTTAAATATATTTTAGAGAAATTACAACAAGCAAGAAACATGAACATAGAATTGGTCATTTCTATTGTAGATAAATATGGAGATGTAACGTATTATAATTTGTCTGAAATTAAAATGACTAAGTGATCCATATGCCCAAGTTTGAAACGGTAAGAGGGATGAAAGACTATATTGATAGTGAGGCTAGAAAAATCAGATATATAGAGACAATTTTCAGAAATTTAGTAGAGAAATATGGGTACAGCGAGATAATATCCCCAGTGCTTGAGGATTTCAAATTATTTGCTCTAAAAGGAGGAGAAGAACTGAGGGAAACAATGTATGTATTTAAGGATAAAGCAGGGAGAGAAGTAGCTCTAAGACCTGAATTTACACCTAGTGTAGCAAGAGCTTATGTTGAAAGTTTACAATCAATGCCTAAACCGGTAAGAGTTTATTATTTCGGTACAGTTTATAGATATGATGAACCACAGTATGGAAGATATAGGGAATTTAGGCAAGCTGGAGTTGAATTAATAGGTGATAATTCGATATTATCAGATATAGAAATAATAGACCTATTATATAATTTTTATGATAAAATTAATATTTCTCAGAATATAAATATGAAATTGAATAATATAGCTATATTTAGAAGATTAATGAGCTACTATGGCTTAGAAGATAACATTCAAGAACATCTTCTCCACTTAATCGATAAGGGCAAAAAGGATGAAGCCATAGATTTACTTACTCATTATATAAAGGAGGGAGATAACACAATAAATCTAATAAACAACCTATTGAACATAAAGGGAATTGATAGTAATGAATTAAGGGATGTTATTGAGGGATTAAGAAGGGATTTTAGAGAATTCAAGATTATAGAGGAGGATGTTAAATATTTACAGAGGATCGCAGATCTTTTATCAGCACTCAATTTCAATTTCAAAATAGATTTAGGATTTGTAAGGGGATTGGCATACTATACAGGGATTATCTTTGAGGTTACGCATCCTTCTGTTACATTTAGTATAGCCGGAGGCGGAAGATACGATAAACTAATTGAATTATATGGAGGAATACCTACTCCCGCGATTGGATTTGCTATAGGAGTTGAAAGAACTTTATTGGTTATTAACCTAACTAATCTTCAAGAGTCAAATAAAATCGTTATAATTAACCTTACAGATTCAGATAAATTGCTTGCATATTCAGTAAAAGTAGCTAGCCTGCTAAGAAGTGAGGGGTACACAGTAGTGCTTAATATGAAGAATCAGCCTCTTTCTAAGTTGATTCCCTATTATGCTTCTCAGAATTTTAAAATTGCAATCATTATAGGAGAGAACGAATTTGAAAAAAGGACGGTGACATTAAGAAACTTAATAACCAAAACGCAAGTCACAACATCAATTGATAGATTATTAGAGTCATTAAAACAAATGTTATAAGTCACATTTATGATTTTTATAACGGGTAGTCGTATGGAAGAATTACCTGTAACAGCTGTAGGATTAAAAGTTAACGACGGGGTAGTTTTAGGATCAGAGAGAAGATTAAGTTATGGTGGTTATGTATTAAGTAAGCAAGCAAAAAAAGTTAATAAGATTGGAAAGTTTGTGATAGCAGGCACAGGGATCTATGGTGATTTACAAACCTTAACTAGGATAATGAATGTTGAAATTAAATATTATGAAATAACGAATGGAAGACCAATTTCAGTAAAGGCTGCTGCGAAGTTATTATCGGTAATACTATACCAATATAAAGTAATGCCTTTTATCTCAGAAATATTATTTGGAGGCGTAGATCAAGTAGGTCCACAATTATACGTATTAGATCCTATAGGCTCATTGATTGAAGATTCCTACGCAGCAGTAGGTTCCGGAGCGAGAATAGCGATAGGTGTTTTAGAAAGTGAATATAGAAACGATATGTCATTAGAACAGGCATCTGAATTAGTAGTTAAGTCAATTAAAGCTTCAATAGAGCGTGATGTCACATCAGGCGATGGAATAGATATAGCTATCATAGATAAAAATGGTAATTATAAAGATAGTTTTATACCATATTAAGTTAACTGATATTTGCCTTTCTTACACAAAAATAGATATGATCCATCACGTTTAGGCCATATGTTTTCAAGAAGCTCTCCTTGCCCATTATTTTAACTAGTAAGCCAAACAATGATATGATTGCACTGAATTTTTGCTGCTCGGATGAACCTTCTTTCAGCTCTGTTACTACATATCCATGAGCACAAAAATCATCCTTCGTATAAGGTGGTCTGGTATTAGAGATAAATACTTTCACCTTCTCTTTTTCCTTAAATATATTTATACTTTCTAATATATCAAAATTTATATTAAAGTCTTTACATACTAACTTAACAACCAATAGATTTTTCAAACTTCCTTTATCTATTCCATTTATTTCACATTCTAGATTTATTTCTTGTGACCTTATCTCCATCATATTACTATTTAAGTTTCGATTTATTAACGTTATTGGAGGTATAAGTATATGAGTAGTGGGAGACGAGTAGTTAATGAATTAAATAGTTTACTTGATAAGACAATTATTGTAAAAACAACTAATAATAAGACATATATTGGGCAACTATCAGCATTTGAAACGTCTCCATTTATAATTAGTCTTACTAATGCAAAAGATGAAAGCAATAATATTGTCTATAAATTAATTATTAATGGAAATTTAATATCAGAAATAATAGTTAAGAGTCCTCCCCTATTTGAACCTAGGGAATTTGCAGAAATTGTAGAAAAATCCTTGAACTTACGTCCAGGTGATATAAAAGTATATGAGGAAACTGGTGTAGTAACAATATTAGACAAGATAAAGGTAACACAGAATGGCGTAGAAGGAAGTGGACCAATGGCTCAGAGAATATATGACATATACAATGATTATATAAATAAAAAGAAAAAGGAATTAGGGCTATGACTATATTTGAAGTAAGATATCAAGATCTTGCTGCCAGAATAGGTATCATACAAACCCCACATGGCAACTTAGAGACACCCGCATTTTTTCCCGTAATAAACATATTAAAAGATGAGATAAAAATCGAGGATATAAAGAAGGTTGGGTTTAGCAATTTTATTACTAATGCCTTTATACTCTATAAAAACAAACTTTTACAAAATAATATCCATAGAGAACTTAATGCAGAAGACATGATAATAATGACGGATTCTGGTGCATATCAAATATTGGAATACGGAGATATTAATATAAATAACGAAGAGATAATTAATTACGAACTAAAAATAAAGCCAGATATAGCAGTAATCCTAGATCTTCCTACTGGAAACACTGAAAACTATGAAAATGCGAAAACTACTGTGATTGAGACTATAGAGAGAGCCAAAGAAGCTGAAAAATTTATTAAAGATAGTGATATCATTTGGGTTTATCCTATACAAGGTGGAAGATTCTTAGATCTGGTACATTATTCTGCGTCACAACTAAATAATTTCGAAAACATATATAAAGTTACGGCGTTAGGCAGCCCTACAGTCTTATTAGAAAAATATAGATACGATATAATAATTGATATGATTTATATTGCTAAATCAGCAATAAGTAGAAATGTTCCATTCCATTTATTTGGAGGAGGTTTACCTCATATTATTCCGTTAGCTGTAGCTTTAGGTGTTGACATGTTTGATTCTGCCTCGTATATAATTTATGCAAGAGATGGAAGGTATATGACAAGATCTAGAGTACATAGACTAGAAGAATTAGATTATTTTCCCTGCTCATGTCCAATATGCTCAAGATATACACCTAGAGAGCTAATGAGTATGGACAAGAAGGAGAGAATTAGATTATTGGCATTACACAACTTATACGTGATAAAGGAAGAAATAAACGCGACTAAACAAGCTATAAAGGAGGGCAGATTATTCGAATACTTACAAGAAAAAGCATTTTCTCACACTGCGACTTATAACGCGTTCAAAAGATTACTTAAATATAAGGAATATTTAGAAAAATATGATCCTAGAATTAGGGGAGATACTAAAGGTATATTTTTATTTAACGAAGACTCTCTATCAAGACCAGAAATCTTAAGACATAAGAGGTATTTAACTAGATATAAGAAAAAATTTGAAAAAATAACCATAATCTGTTATGATGGTAATGATACTTTTTATGATTTTAAGGAGAAAATACTAAAAGAATATTATAATAATATTATATCACAAGATATCTTTATTGCAGTTCCATTTTTTGGATTAATACCATTAAGAATTTCTGATACATTCCCGTTTTCCCAGTCTGAAATACCAATAGAGGTTAATGAGGAAGTAATAAGAGATATGAAAAACCAAATCATAAACTTTCTAGTTAATCATAAATATTCTAATGTTGAATTTATTAATTGCAAGAAACTTAATTTACATATAAACCCTATCAGCACTTCCCCTACTTAGTTCCTTTTGTAATAACTCCATTTGTCTTTGCAAGTCCTCTTCTATTTTTTTAGCCTCTTCATAAAGTTCATTCACACCAACATTTATACCAAGAATAGTATTAATCACTTCAATAGCAGTTGCAGCACCAGCGGGATCCGTTCTCTCACGTTCAGCATATGGTAATATGACTAAAGCTGGCAGCTCCTCAATCTCTGAATGTAATGTGAATAAAGCTAGAGGACCTACCATCAATAATTGCTTGTCTAATTGTGGATAATTCAGAGAAATATTACATTTGGAAGTGCTTAGCCACTTTAGATTCTCACTACCCATCCTATATCTTTTATCTAAAGCGCCAACTAAGAGGACGTTACTAACTGATAGCTTTTTAACCCATTTAATAACGTTTAATGCAAATTCGTTCCACTCTCGTTGAAATGGCAATATATGATTTAGTAAGACAATAACATGTTTCTCTTGATCATAAAATATATCAAAAGGAGTAGCAATACCATATTCGTCTAAAAAAGTTACATCCCTATAATATTTTGTGATTACATACCCTATCCTTTGCATTTTTCTCTTTAAAACAAGATGTCTCGTAGCTAAATATCCAACTTCACCAATAGTCCTAAAACCAGTTATGAATGTAGCTCCCTTTAATTCATTTATATCTTTTTTAACAATTATTTTAACATTATTCATTACTCATAACACCTCTTTTTACGTGAACAGCCACTCCTCTTTTGTATTCCATCATTTCTTCTCCGGATATTTTAGCTTTACCTATTCCTACTAGTATATTATTTTGATTGACAACTACGACTTCATCACCTCCCCTTATATTAGGATCAGCAATTTTAACGTGTTTAGCAAATACATTTCTACCCTCCCTTATAAAACTCTCAATAGAACTATCAATAACTACCCTATGCCGTGGAAAATCGGAGCTATTAATGATGACCTTAGCACTTAATGGAGTAAGTGAGAAAAGCATGTCTTGAGCTCTCAAAACTAAATAGAGATTTGATTCATTATTTACAAAAATATTCCTTATTTTTCCAGTATTTTTTGATCTCTGAATTAAAAACGTACTATCACTTGAAAATAATGCGTTAGCAACATCATAATCAAACTGATATTCCGCTATCTCCTTAAGATACAAGATTTCCTCTTCCTTAGCCTTAGCCGCAATTGTAAAAAAATCTTTATATTTAGCTATATTTTTCACGCCTCTCTTGTATATTTTGTACTTTAACCTTTTTATTATTAATCTTATTTATGGCTTCTACTAGATCATTCATTAATATCATATTCCTATCATTCCTAATTGCGTTATATCCAGCCTCTATACATACGTTCTTTATGTCTGCACCACTAAATCCTTCCGTCAGTTTGGCAAGTATTTCGATATTAATATCTTCACTTACTTTCATCTTCTTCAAATATATATTAAATATTTCAATTCTTCCCCTTAAATCTGGTAAAGGCACTTCTATAATTCTATCGAATCTACCTGGTCTTAATAATGCTGGATCAAGGATGTCTATTCTATTAGTTGCAGCAATTACTTTAACGTTATCTAGTGGATTAAATCCATCAATCTCAGCTAATAATTGCATTAGAGTTCTTTGAATTTCTCTTTCACCGCTAGTTCCAATATCTAACCTTTTAGCACCTATAGCATCAATTTCGTCTATGAAAATTATTGCAGGAGCTTTCTTTCTCGCCATCTCAAAAACCTCTCTCACAATCCTAGCTCCTTCTCCTACAAACTTTTGAGCAAATTCGGATGCGACAACATGTATAAATGATGCATTACTCTCTGAAGCTACAGCTTTAGCTAGCAATGTTTTTCCCGTACCTGGAGGTCCATATAATAGAACTCCTTTAGGAGGCTCTATACCCAATTCCCTAAATAATTCCGGTTTTTTAATTGGTAACTCAACTATTTCCCTTAATTCCTTTATTTGCTCGCCCAAGCCTCCAATATCAGCATAAGATACCTTAGGCTTTTCTATAACTTCCATAGACTTTACTATGGGGTCTTCTCTTTCTGGTAAAAGATCTAGAATTGTTGAACCTCTTTGATTTAATGCTACTGACCTACCAGGTTTTATCTTACTTAAGTCTATATGCCTA